>CAZEZD010000409.1:0-2922 GCA_964516115.1 uncultured Hyphomicrobiales bacterium | reverse complement strand
ACAATGTGCGCAAGGCGATCGGCATCCATCGCTGCCGCTTCCTCGTCACCGGCGCAGCGCCCATCTCGCCGGACCTCATCCGTTGGTACCTCGCCCTCGGCGTGCCCATGCTGGAGGTCTGGGGCATGACGGAGACGTCCGGCGCCGGCTCCGTCGTCCCTGTTGAGAAACTGAAGCCCGGAACGATCGGGCGGCCCACCAGCGCCATCGAGATGAGGATCGGCGAGCACGGCGAGATTCTCGCCCGCGGCCCGACCATCATCAAGGGCTACCTCAACCAGCCCGAGAAGACTGCCGAGACGATCCGCGACGGCTGGCTCCACACCGGCGACGTCGGCATGGTCGACAATGAGGGCTTCTTCCGCATCACCGACCGGATGAAGGACATCATCATCACGGCCGGCGGCAAGAACATCACGCCGTCGGAGATCGAGAACGAGCTGAAGTTCTCGCCCTATGTCACCGACGCGGTGATCATCGGCGACAAGCTGCCCTATCTCACCGCCCTCGTGATGATCGACCAGGAGAACGTCGAGAAGTTCGCCCAGGACAACGACATCCCCTTCTCGAACTACGCGAGCCTGTGCCGCGCGCCGGAGGTCATCGCGCTTATCCAGTCGGAATTCGACCGGGTGAATGCGAAATTCGCCCGCGTCGAGCAGGTGAAGAGCTTCCGCCTTATCGAGCAGCGCCTCACCGCCGAGGACGAGGAACTGACCCCGACCATGAAGCTGAAGCGCAACCTCGTGCAGAAGAAATATGCCGACCTGATCGCCGGCATGTACCGCAGCGCCGCCGCCTGAGACCGCTACCGGCGTCCCGGGCTTTGGATTAGCATTCGTTCAGGGCTGCGCCAGCGGCCGCATAGAAAAGCCCCGGATCAACCGGGCTCACCAGACGGAGGAAACCATGAAGTCGACATCTACCGCATGTCTTGCGCTGGCCGCGACGCTCGTCGCCGGCGCGGCGCTCGCCCAGACGCAGGGCGTCACCGCCAACCAGATCACGCTCGGCTCGATCCAGGACCTGTCGGGTCCGATCGCCGCCTATGGCAAGCAGACCCGCAACGGCCTGCAGCTCTACTTCGAGGAACTGAATGCCCGCGGTGGCATCAACGGCCGGCAGGTGCGCCTCATCGTCGAGGACAGCGCCTACGACCCGCGCAAGGCGCTGCTCGGCGCGCAGAAGCTCGTGAATTCCGACCGCATCTTCGCGATGATCGGCCACATCGGCACGGCGCAGAACATGGCGGCCATGCCGGTGCAGTTCGAGCGCAACGTGCCGAACTTCATGCCGGTCACCGCGGCGCGCGAGATGTACATGCCGCCGACGCCGCTGAAGCTCGCCTTCGCCGCCTCCTATTTCGATCAGGTCCGCACCATGCTGCCCGAACTGATCAAGGAGAAGAGCGCCAAGCGGGTATGCGTCGTCTATCAGGACGACGAGTTCGGCCTTGAGGTCATGCGCGGCGGCGAGGCGGCCCTCGGCGTCGTCAACCAGACCTATGTCGAGCGCACCACCTACAAGCGCGGCGCCACCGAGTTCTCCTCGCAGGTCGCGCGCATGAAGGCCGCCAACTGCGATCTCGTCCTGATGGGCACCATCATCCGGGAGACGGTCGGCGTGCTGGCGGAGGCCCGCAAGATAGGGCTCGAGGCGACCTTCGTCGGCACGTCCGCGGCCTATACCCATCTCATCCCGGCGCTCGGCGGCCCGGTTGCCAACGGCTTCTACGCCATGATGACCACTGCCCATCCCTATCCGGATGACCCGAGCCCGCAGATCCGCGACTGGGCCGCCCGCTACAAGGCGAAGTTCGGCGAGGATCCCACGGTCTTCTCCGCCTATGGCGTGCAGATCGCCGACGCCTTCACCCAGGCCGCCCTCAAGGCCGGGCAGGACCTGACGGTGGAGAGCTTCATCCGTGCGGTGGAGACCAACCCGCCCGCGCAGGTGCCCTTTGAGACGCGCGGCTGCAACATCACGCCGCAGAACCGCCTGTGCAGCAACGACGCGCGCCTGTCTCAGGTGCAGAACGGCCGCTGGGTGGTGACCCGCGGCTGGGTGCAGGGCGCGACGCCCTCGACGCACTGACGGTGAGAAGAGCAAGGCCGCCGGCATCCGTGCCGGCGGCCTTTTTGCGCAGCATGGCTGCATCATTCCAGCGGGAGGCCGCCATGGCGCACCCCTTCTACACCGCCGAGCACGAGGCGTTCCGCGACCAGGTCCGCCGCTTCGTGGCGCGCGAGATCGAGCCTTTCGCCAGCCAGTGGGACGAGGCGGAGGCGTTCCCGCGCGACCTCTACCGCAGGGCCGCGGAGATGGGTCTCATCGGCCTGGGCTTTCCCGAAGAGCATGGCGGCGTCCCGGCCGACCGCTTCATGTGGATCATCGCCACCCAGGAACTGGCGCGGCCCGGCGCCGGCGGCATCAGCGCGAGCCTGATGAGCCACGCCATCGGCACGCCGCCCATCGTCAATGCGGGATCGCCGGAGCTGAAGGCGCGGGTCCTGCCCGGCATTTTTGCCGGCGAGACCATCTCGGCCCTCGCCATCACCGAGCCGGGCGGCGGCTCGGACGTCGCCAATCTGCGCACTACGGCCCGTCGCGACGGCGACCACTATGTCGTCAACGGCGAGAAGACCTTCATCACCTCGGGCATGCGCGCCGACTGGTACACCGTTGCGGTGCGCACCGGCGGCGAGGGACCCGGCGGCGTCAGCCTTCTCCTCATCGGGCGCGACAGCGACGGCTTCACCCGCACGCCGCTGAAGAAGATGGGCTGGTGGGCGTCCGACACCGCGACGCTTCATTTCGACGACGTGCGCGTTCCCGCCGGCCATCTCCTCGGCGCCGAGGGCGAGGGCTTCAAGATCATCATGCGCAACTTCAACCACGAGCGCCTGACCATGGCGGCCGGCT
>CAZEZD010000408.1:0-2937 GCA_964516115.1 uncultured Hyphomicrobiales bacterium | reverse complement strand
ACTGCCGGGTCGGCAACAATGTCATCTTCGCCAATGCGGCGACGATCGGCGGCCATGTGAAGGTCGGCGACTACGTCTTTCTCGGCGGCTTGTGCGCGGTGCACCAGTTCACCCGGATCGGCGATTTCGCTATGATCGGCGGTGTCACTGGGGTCAAGGACGACGTCATTCCCTATGGCATGGCCTTCGGCGCCAACGGCACGTCCGGCGAACTGATCGGGCTCAACGTCGTCGGCATGAAACGGCGGGGCCTCCTCCGCGAGGACGTCCGTGTTGTGCGCGCCTGCTACGAGACACTGTTCTACGGCGTCGGCACCTTCGCGGAACGGTTTGCCGACGCGACGGCCGCCTATCGCGACCATCCGGCGGCCGGCCGGCTCATCGCCTTCATCGAGGCCGGAGACAAGCGACCGGTGATGATGGCAGCGCCCAAGAAGACCCGTGCGGCGGGTGCGGGCTCTCTTCCATCCGATGACTGAGACGACCCCGCTCGGGATCATCGCGGGGGCGGGGAGCTTCCCGCTGGCCCTCGCGCGGGCAGCAACCGCCCAGGGCCGTCCGGTCTTCGGTCTGCTGCTCAAGGGCATTGCCGGCAGCGAGCTCGAGGCCTACCCCCATGCCTGGGTCGGGATCGGCCGCTTCGGCGCCATGGTCGGCCATGCCCGCAAGGCCGGATGCCGCGATCTCGTGCTGATCGGCTCTCTCGTTAGACCCTATCTTTGGACGACAATCCCCGACCTCGGCGCGCTCAGGGCCCTTCCCGAACTGGTCCGGCTCTACCGGGGCGGAGACGACCATCTCCTGCGCGGGATCGCCGCAATCTTCGAGCGCCAGGGGTTCCGCCTGCTGGCCGCCCAGGACGTCGCCCCGGAGCTGCTGATGCCGTCGGGTCCGCTTGGCGCCAGGACCCCGGGCGACGACGACTGGGCCGACATCGCGGTCGGCTGCCGCGCGATCGCGGCGCTCGGCCCGTATGACGTCGGCCAGGGCATGGTGATCGGCCAACGGCGGATCGTCGCCGTAGAGGGGGCCGAGGGCACTGACGGCATGCTGGAGCGCTGTGCGGCCATGCTGGAGGGCGGGCGCCTAAGGTGGCCGCGCGGCAACGGCATTCTGGTCAAGGCGCCGAAGCCCGGGCAGGACCGGCGCGTCGACCTACCTGCCATCGGACCGGCGACAGTGGAGAAGGCCGCCGCAGCCGGCCTGCGCGGCATTGCGGTGGTGGCGGGATCGACGCTCGTCGTCGACATGCAGGAGGTCATCCGGACCGCGGACCGGCTCGGGCTCTTCGTGGTCGGCGTCGAAGGGCAGGCGGCGGCATGACCGCGCCGGCGCTCGATGTCTTCATGATCGCGGGTGAGAACTCGGGCGATCAACTCGGCGCACACCTCATGGATGCGCTGGTCTGCATGTATCCCGGCGAGATCAGGTTCCGCGGCGTGGGCGGACTGCGCATGGAGGCGCGCGACATGGCGTCCCTGTTCCCGATGACCGAGTTATCGCTGATCGGTATCACGTCGATCATCGTTCATATTCCGGCCGTGCTGCGCCGGATGCGCGAGACGGTGCAGGCCATCGTGGCCGAGCCACCCGACGTGCTCGTGCTGATCGACAGTCAGGGCTTCAACCGGCGGGTGGCAAGGCGGGTGCGCGCGCTGCGACCCGACATTCCGATCGTCTTCTACGTCTCGCCGACCGTTTGGGCCTGGCGCTCCGGCCGTGCCGCGAAGATGCGACCCTATGTCGATCATCTCCTCGCGCTGCTGCCTTTCGAGCCCGAGGTGCATCGGCGGCTCGGTGGCCCGGCCTGCACCTATGTTGGCCATCCGATTTCCGAGCGACTCGCCGACCTTCGCCCGAACGATGCAGAGGCGCGGCGGCGCGATGAGACGCCGCCCGTCGTGCTGGTCCTGCCCGGCAGCCGGCGGCAGGAAATCGTCAGGCTATCGTCTCTCTTCGCAGAGGTGCTCGCTCGTGTCACGGCGCAGACGGGGCCCATCGACTGGGTTTTGCCGGCGGTGCCGCAGTATCGCGAACTCATCGCGGAGACGATTGCCGGCTGGCCTGTCCGCCCGCGGATCGTCGATGGCGAAGCCGCCAAGTTCGCCGCGTTCCGCTCCGCTCGCGCTGCGCTCGCCTGTTCGGGGACCGTGACGCTGGAACTGGCTGTCGCCAGCGTGCCGCAGGTGGTTGCCTACCGGACCGGATGGCTGGAAGCGCAGATTGCGCGCCGGCTCATCAGTGCCGACACCGCGGTCCTCGCAAACCTGGTGATCGGTGAAAAGGTGGTCCCCGAGTTCCTGCAGGAATACGCCACGATCGATGCGGTGACCGCCGCCCTCGCCGCCATCATCGTCGACGGGCCGGAGCGCGAGCGGCAGACAGCTGCCTTTTCCCGGCTCGACGCCATCATGGACTTTGCCGGCGAGGCTCCCAGCGACAAGGCCGCGCGCATCGTTCTTGACTGCGCCGCCGGTCCGGCGCGCGCTGGCTGACGCCGCGCAGCCCGTCTGAAAGCAAACGGGGCGCCGAAGCGCCCCGCACAATCCACTTTCCCGGTAACTGACGTTACTTGCGGCGCGAGATCGGCGTGTAGTCCCGGCGCGGGGCACCGGTGTAGAGCTGACGCGGACGGCCGATCTTCTGCTGCGGGTCCTCGATCATCTCCTTCCACTGCGCGATCCAGCCGACCGTGCGCGCCAGGGCAAATAGCACCGTGAACATGTCGGTCGGGAAGCCCATCGCCTTCAGCGTGATGCCCGAGTAGAAATCGATGTTCGGGTAGAGCTTCTTCTCGACGAAATACTCGTCGGAGAGCGCGATGCGCTCCAGCTCCACCGCGACGTCGAGCAGCGGGTCGTCCTTGATGCCGAGTTCGCCGAGCACCTCGTGGCAGGTCTTCTGCATGATCTTGGCGCGCGGATCGTAGTTCTTGTA
>CAZEZD010000407.1:0-2939 GCA_964516115.1 uncultured Hyphomicrobiales bacterium | reverse complement strand
CCTTGCCATAGGCGACCTCGCGGCGCAGCGCGTCATAGCCGGCGAGCGGCGCGATCGTGCCGTCGCGGATCGCCTCTTCGACGAGGGCGTTCGGATGGGCCGTATTGATGCCGACGGTCTCCGGCCCGCGGCCGAAATTGACCTCCGCCAGCTCCCATGACCAGGGCAGCTTGCGCGCCGCATTCTCCGAGCGCGACAGCCAGACGCGGTTGCCGGGCGCGTTCAGCCCCAGCATCGAGCCGGGATTGGCGCAATGGGCGGTGATGGCCTCGCCGCTGTCGAGGATCACGTCGGTCAGGAAGCGCTTGTAGCGCTGCACGAGGCGGCCGGGGATGAGCGGCGAGGCGAAGCGCATCGGCCTCAGGCGACCTTGCCGCCGAGTTCGTCCTCCACATGGGCGCGGACGATCTCCTCGAAGCTCGTCTCGGCCTTGAAGCCGAGTTCGGCGGCGCGCTTGGCGTTGAAGCGCTGCGACCAGCCGGAGACGATGCGGATGATGAGCTCGTCCGGCTCGCGGCGCACCAGCTTCAGCGCCTTCTCGCCGCCGATCTTGCGGAGAGCCTCGAGCTGCTCGCCCACCGTCGCCACCACGCCAGGCATGGACAGGTTGCGCCGCCAGCCGAGCTGGGCGGTGTCCATGGTCGCGGCATGGATGAGGAAGCCGACCGCCGAGCGCGGGCTCGCATGGGTATGCACCACGTCGTCGCCCACCGGCAGCACCGCCTCCTGGCCGACCAGCGGCTCGCGGATGATGTTGGAGAAGAAGCCGGAGGCCGCCTTGTTCGGCTTGCCCGGGCGCACGCAGATGGTCGGCAGGCGGATGCCGACGCCGTCGAAGAAGCCCTTGCGCGAATAGTCGGTGAGCAGGAGCTCGCCGATCGATTTCTGCGTGCCGTAGCTGGTCAGCGGCGTGTGGAAGAACTCGTCCTCGATGAACTCGTGGAACGGCGCGCCATAGACGGCGATGGACGAGGTGAAGACGACGCGCGGATGGTAGGACGCCTTCACGCCTTCCTGGCGGATCGCCTCGTAGATCTGGCGGGTGCCGTCGAGGTTGATGCGATAGCCCTTGTCGAAATCGACCTCGGCCTCGCCGGAGACGATGGCGGCGAGGTGGAAGATGACATCCGGCCGTCCCGCGACCATCGGCCCGGCGGTGTTGGGAAACGAGATGTCGACCGCCCAGCTCGTCACCTTGCCGGCAAAGCCGGCGGGCTTCTCGGGCGCCACCACATCGACCAGCGAGAATGCGGTGATGGCCTTGCCGCCGAGCGTGCCGTCCTTCACCAGCTTCTCGGTCAGCTTGCGGCCGACCATGCCGGCGGCGCCGATGATCAGGATATGCATGGACGTGTCCTCTTCGGTTTTTCAAACGATTTGGACGGAGGCTAGCGCGATGCGCGCCGGCGGGGAATGGGCATCGCGCGAAGGGGCGGGTTGCACGGCGTGGATGCAGTCATACGGTCCCGCCTTGGCAGGGGGCGTGTTGCATCGCCCAAAATGCGTCCTTCGAGGCTCGCTTCCGGACGATGCTGGCGCATCGCCGGGAGCTCGCACCTCAGGATGAGGAGGATTGTGAACTGCATCAGCGTCAGTATCGGCTCCACGGTCGCGCCTGACCTGGCGTTGTGCAATCCAAGTGCCTCCTCATCCTGAGGTGCGAGCGATAGCGAGCCTCGAAGGACGCACTGCAATTGATGCAGTTCCCGCGGCCAACCCGCTCCCCCCTTCCGTCCAATTGACCTTCGCACCCGCCCGCGCGATGGATCGGGCGAAGGGCCGCAGCCGAGAGCCCGCGTCAGTGCCGGAGGGGCGCCATGGCCCGCATCATCGAGGGGGAGTGGGGCTACATCGTCTGCGGCGCCGGCACCGCCGGCTGCCTCATGGCGAACCGGCTCTCGGCCAATCCGAAGAACCGCGTGCTCCTGCTGGAGGCCGGCGGCAAGGACGACTGGATCTGGTTCCACATCCCCGTCGGCTATCTCTTCGCCATCAACAATCCGCGCTCGGACTGGATGTTCAGGACCGAGGCCGAGCCCGGCCTCAACGGCCGGTCCCTGATCTATCCGCGCGGCAAGGTGATCGGCGGCTCCTCCGCCATCAACGCCATGATCACCATGCGCGGCCAGAGCGCCGACTACGACCACTGGCGGCAATTGGGCCTCACCGGCTGGGGCTGGGACGACGTGAAGCCTGTCTTCCGCAAGCTGGAGGACCACTTTCTCGGCGACAGCGAGCACCACGGCGCCGGTGGCGAATGGCGCGTCGAGGCGCCGCGCGTCCGCTGGGACCTGCTCGACCGGGTGCGCGAGGCGGCCGTGCAGATGGGCGTCAGGCCGCTCGACGACTTCAACACCGGCGACAACGAGGGCACCGCCTATTTCCACGTCAACCAGAAGAAGGGCCTGCGCTGGTCCTCGGCACGCGGTTTCATCAAGCCGGTTCTCGGCAGCCGCCCCAATCTCACGCTGACCTCCGGCGTGCTGGTGGAGAAGGTCGTCGTGGAAAATGGCCGCGCCACCGGCGTGCAGTTCCGCCAGGGTGGCGACAGCGTCATCGCCCGCTGCCGCGGCGAGGTGGTGCTCACCGCCGGCTCCATCGGCTCGACGCAGATCCTTGAGCTCTCCGGCATCGGCCACGGCGATGTCTTACAGCGCCACGGCATTCCCGTGGTGAAGGAGAAGCCGGGCGTCGGCGGCAACCTGCAGGACCACCTGCAGATCCGCGCCATCTACAAGGTCCACGGTATCAAGACGCTGAACGAGACCTATCACAACCTGGTCAAGCGCGGCCTGATGGGCCTCGAATACCTCATCCGCCGCACCGGCCCGCTGACCATGGCGCCGAGCCAGCTCGGCATCTTCACCCGCTCCGACCCAGGGCGGGAGCGGGCCAACATCCAGTTCCACGTCCAGCCGCTGTCGCTCGACAAGTTCGGC
>CAZEZD010000406.1:0-2940 GCA_964516115.1 uncultured Hyphomicrobiales bacterium | reverse complement strand
GACCCGCACGGCGGTGCCGTAGAAGGCGTTGGCGGCCGTCTGCACGAGGCTGATGACGCCGGCCTTGGAGGCCGAGTAGGGCGCGCCGCCGGCATTGGCCTTCAGGCCCGCCACCGAGGCGGTGCAGACGATGGAGCCTCCTCCCTGCGCGATCATCAGCGGGGCGACCTCGCGGATGGCGAGGAAGGGGCCGATCAGGTTGACGCGCAGGATCTCCTGCCAAGTGTCGACCGTCAGGTCGAAAAAGGGCGTCAGGCCGCCTGATATCCCGGCATTGGCGTGGATGGCGTCGATGCCGCCGAACTCGGAGACGGTGCGGGCGACGTAGGCCTTCACGTCGGCCTCGCGGCCGGCATCCGCCGCCATGGCGACGGCGGTCGCGCCGGTCGCCCGGATCTCCTTGGCCACGGCCTCGACTGCCTCGGCGCTGCGATCGACGAGGAATACCGACGCGCCCTCGCGCGCAAAGAGGCGGGCGCTCGCCCGCCCGATACCGCTGGCCGCGCCCGTGACGATGGTGCGCTTGCCGGTGAGCCTGCCCATGCGGTCCTCCCGAGACCTTCTTGTTGGCGGCCCCGTTTACGGGGTCCGGTCCTGAGCCTCCCAGGCCCCCAGCACCGTCCGCATGGCGGTGACGAGAGCGAGCGGCTGGTCGATCAGCACGTGATGCTGCGCCTCGGGGATCTCGAGGAAGATCGTCCCTTTCGGCGCCCGCTGGCGAACGTAGGTCTTCACCTCGTCGGGGAACAGCACCGAATCCGAGCCCCAGGTGATGGCGAGACGGCAGGTCGCGGCGGCGAGGTCCTCGGCCGGCTCGCGCCGTTTCATGCGCGACCACATGAAGGGATCGAAGCGCCAGGTCCAGCCGCTGGCGCCGTCCGCCTTCTTCACCTCGCGCAGCGAATGGCGGGCGATGTTGTCGACGACATAGAGGTTCTCGGCGGTCTGGGCCGGCATCAGCCGGAAGCGGGCCAGCGCCTGCTCGAAGCTGTCGTAGATCACCGTGTCGCGCGGTTCGCGCGATGGCGGGCGGCCGAAGTCGCGCTTCGCCCGCAATTCCTTCGACATGAAGGGCGAGTCGATGGTCATCAGGCCGCCGATGCGCTCGCCATGGGTCGCGGCGAAGGCCATGCCGGGAAAGCTGCCGAAGGAATGCGACACGACGACCGGCTTGACCGGTCCCTCGTCGAGCCCCGTCGCCCCAAGGGTCGAGAGCATCTCCCCCATCAGGTCGTCCATGGTGTAGGCGGGACGCCAGTCCGAGCCGCCCATGCCCGACCACGAGGAGGCCACCACGCGGTGGCTGGCAGCGAAGAACGGCGCGAGGTGGCTCCACCAGTCGGCATGAGCCGAACCGCCATGCAGCAGCAGGAGGCCCGGTTTGCCGCGCTCGCCCCAGGCGAGCGTCTCGATGGTAACGCCGGCACCCTGGTGGGAGGAACGCTCGGGCTCCATCGCCAGCGCATCGACGAACCATTGCGGCGCCGGCGGCTTTGCCCCGGCGAAGGCGACCAGTGGGGCGGGGATCGGCTCACTGGCCATGCATCTGTCCCGGTGATTGACGTTTGCGGCAAGCATTCACCCCGCTTCCCGCCGTCGCAATAGGCCGAACGGCAGGCGCGGGGTGCGGTGGACCGATAGCGCGTCAGCCCGCCTTCTTCAGATGTCCGAACATGATGGCGCGGGCCTCCTCGTCCATCTTCGCCTTGAAGGTGAAGCGGTCCTTCAGCGCGACGGCGCGGGCCGCGGCCGGGCGGGCCGCGATGGCGTCATGCAGGCGCTTGACGTTCGGATAGTGCGACCAGGCGTCCTCGCCGAGGACGAAGGGCACCATGCGCACCCAGCCCCACAGCGCCATGTCGACGATGGAATAGGCGCCGCCCACCATCCAGTCGCGACCGGCAAGGTGCTGCTCGACCACCTTCAGGTGGCGGTCGGCCTCGTACTGGTAGCGGTCGTGGGCATAGGGGACCGGCTCCGGCACGAAATGCTTGAAGTGGACGGCCTGGCCGAAATAGGGGCCGATGCCGGTCGCCACGAACATGAGCCAGGACAGGAGTTCGCCCCGTGCCTTCGCGTCAGAGGCGGGCGGCAGGAACTGGCCGGTCTTCTCGGCGAGATAGAGCAGGATGGCGTTCGAATCGAAGACCACCGCATCGCCATCGACGATGGCCGGCACCTTGCCGTTGGGGTTGATGGCGAGATAGTCCGGCGCGAACTGCGCGCCGGTGCGGGTGTCGACTGGGACAGGCTCGTAGGCGAGCCCGCTCTCCTCGAGGAAGAGCGCGATCTTGGTCGGATTGGGCGAGCCGTTGAAATAGAAGCGGATCATCGGGGGACCTTTCGGGGGGTGGGGTACGGCTCAGCCGGCGGACATGGTGAGCGGCGGGCCGATGTCGTCCGGGATCGGACAGACATAGGGCGTCGTCTTCGTGCGCCGGGCAAGGTCAGCCTTGGCGGCCTCCATGAGCGCCGGATTGGTGAGAACCGCGGCACCCGTCGCCGCCATGGCCTTGGCGACCTGCACCATGGCCTTGTGGGCGGCGGGCATCTTGCCCTGCGCCACCACCTGCCAGGTGTGGAACGGCGTGCCGACCGCCACCGTCGGCGCATGGGCCTGCACGGTGGGAACGACCCAGCTGACGTCGCCGACATCGGTCGAGCCGATCAGCGGGTTGCGCTTGGCGTCGAGCGGCACGGTGAAATCGGCCAGCGGCCTGTCCTCCGGCTCGAGGCCGATGGTGCGATAGACGCTCGCGATGTCCTGCGGGGTGAGGGTCGCCTGGATCTTGCGCGCAAACTCCTTGTCGGCATCGTCGAAATGCGGCGGGCCGAGCTCCTCCATGATGCCCTGCAGGGCCTGTTCCAAAGGCGTGTTGCCGACGATGTTGGAGACGGCGGAGATGATCTTCATCTCCATCTTCGTCTCGGTCATCAGGG
>CAZEZD010000405.1:0-2943 GCA_964516115.1 uncultured Hyphomicrobiales bacterium | reverse complement strand
GCGGCGCGGGCGGCCTGCGGCTTCTCCATGAACTCCTCGACGCCGTCCTCGTCCTCATCGTCCTCGATGAGCTGCGAGTTCAGCGGCTGGGAGAGCTTGGAGCCGTCGCGGTAGAGGGCGTTGGCCTTCAGCGCCAGCTTCCACGAGAGCATGTAGGCGCTCTTGCAGTCGTCGACGGTCGCCTCGTTCGGCATGTTGATGGTCTTGGAGATGGCGCCCGAGATGAAGGGCTGGGCGGCCGCCATCATGCGGATGTGGCTCTCCACCGAGAGGTAGCGCTTGCCCTTGCGGCCGCAGGGGTTGGCGCAGTCGAACACGGCATAGTGCTCGGCCTTCAGGTGCGGCGCGCCTTCCAGGGTCATGGCGCCGCAGACGTGCTCGTTGGCCGCTTCGATGTCCTTCTTCGTGAAGCCGATGCGGGCGAGCAGCTCGAAGCCGGGGGTATTCACCTCCTCGGCAGGAATGCCGAGGGTCTTGACCACGAAGTCCTCGCCGAGCGTCCACTTGTTGAAGACGAACTTGATGTCGAAGGCGGTCTTCAGCTGCGCCTCGACCTTGGCCAGCGCCTCGTCGGTGAAGCCCTTGGCCTTCAGCGTCGAGGGGTTGATGGCGGGGGCCTGGGCGAGGGTGCCGTGGCCGACCGCATAGGCCTCCATCTCGGCGATGTCGCTCTCGCGGTAGCCGAGGGTGCGCAGTGCCTCCGGCACCGCCTGGTTGATGATCTTGAAGTAGCCGCCGCCGGCCAGCTTCTTGAACTTCACCAGCGCGAAGTCGGGCTCGATGCCGGTGGTGTCGCAGTCCATGACGAGGCCGATCGTGCCGGTGGGCGCGATGACCGAGACCTGGGCGTTGCGGTAGCCGTTCTTTTCACCGAGGGCGAGCGCCTCGTCCCAGGCGCGGATGGCATGGGCGACGAGGCCCGGCACCGGGCAGTTGCGATGGTCGAGGGCGACCGGGTTCACCGCCAGCGCCTCGTAGCCGGTGTTGTGGCCGTGGGCGGCCCGGGCGTGGTTGCGGATGACCCGCAGCATGGCCTCGCGGTTCGGCGCATAGCCCGGGAAGGCGCCGAGTTCGCCGGCCATCTCCGCCGAGGTCTTGTAGGACACGCCGGTCATGATGGCGGTCAGCACGCCGGCCAGCGCCCGGCTGTGGTCGCTGTCGTAGGGAATGCCCATGGTCATCAGCAGGCCGCCGATATTGGCGTAGCCGAGGCCGAGGGTGCGGTACTCGTAGGAGCGCTCGGCGATCTGGCGCGAGGGGAACTGCGCCATCAGCACCGAGATCTCGAGTACGACGGTCCACAGGCGGCACAGGTGCTCGTAGCCGTCGACGTCGAAGTGCTTGGCCTTCGGATCGTAGAACTGCAGCAGGTTTGCCGAGGCGAGATTGCAGGCCGTGTCGTCGAGGAACATGTACTCCGAGCACGGGTTCGACGCGCGGATCGGGCCGGCCGCCGGGCAGGTGTGCCAGTCGTTCATGGTCGTGTTGAAGTGCAGGCCCGGATCGGCCGAGGCCCAGGCGGCGTGGCCGATCTTCTCCCAGAGGTCGCGGGCCTTCAGCGTCTTCATCACCTTGCCGGAGATGCGGGCGGTGAGGTTCCAGTCGCCGTCCTTCTCCACCGCCTGCAGGAAGTCGTCCTTCAGCGAGACGGAGTTGTTGGAGTTCTGGCCGGCCACCGTCAGGTAGGCGTCCGAATCCCAGTCGGTGTCATAGGTCGGGAAATCGATGTCCGTGTAGCCCTGGCGGGCGAACTGGATGACCCGCTTGATGTAGTTGTCGGGCACCATCGACTTGCGCGCCGCCTTCACCTAGCGCTTCAGCGCGGTGTTCAGGTTCGGGTCGAAGCATGAGTCGCCGTCGCCCTCGCAGTTGATGCAGGCCTTCATGATGGCCTTGAGGTGCTTGGCGACGATCTTCGAGCCGGTCACCAGCGAGGCGACCTTCTGCTCCTCGATCACCTTCCAGTCGATATAGGCCTCGATGTCCGGATGGTCGGCATCGACCACCACCATCTTGGCGGCACGGCGGGTCGTGCCGCCGGACTTGATGGCGCCGGCGGCGCGGTCGCCGATCTTCAGGAAGCTCATCAGGCCGGAGGAGCGGCCGCCGCCGGCGAGCTTCTCGCCCTCGCCGCGCAGATAGGAGAAGTTCGAGCCGGTGCCCGAGCCGTACTTGAACAGGCGCGCCTCGCGCACCCAAAGATCCATGATGCCGCCCTCGTTGACGAGGTCGTCGGCGACCGACTGGATGAAGCAGGCATGCGGCTGCGGGTGCTCGTAGGCCGACTTCGACTTGGTGAGCTTGCCGGTCTCGAAGTCGACGTAGTAGTGGCCCTGACCGGGGCCGTCGATGCCATAGGCCCAGTGCAGGCCGGTGTTGAACCACTGCGGCGAGTTCGGCGCCACCATCTGGCGGGCGAGCATGAAGCGCAGCTCGTCGAAGAAGGCCTGCGCATCGGCCTCCTGGTCGAAATAGCCGCCCTTCCAGCCCCAGTAGGTCCAGGTGCCGGCGAGACGGTCGAAGACCTGCTGCGAGGTGGTCTCGCCGATCCAGCGCTCCTTCTCCGGCAACTCCTTCAGCGCCTTCTCGTCGGGCGCCGAGCGCCACAGCCACGAGGGCACCGAATTCTCCTCGACGCGCTTCAGGCGCGCCGGCACGCCGGCCTTGCGGAAATACTTCTGCGCGAGGATGTCGGCGGCCACCTGGCTCCAGGCCTCCGGCACCTCGATGCCCTCGAGGCGGAACACGATCGACCCGTCGGGGTTGCGAATCTCCGAGGTCGCCGTGCGGAAGGCGATCCCCTGATAGGGTGACTGTCCGGCCGTGGTGTAACGCCTGTCGATGCGCATCGTCAGATCCTCGTCTCGCGGCCAGGAGTGTGCTCCCGCGCCGTCATTGGGTCCACCCGCGTGGACCTGCCCCGCCCGGTGTTATCCGGGCCCC
>CAZEZD010000404.1:0-2949 GCA_964516115.1 uncultured Hyphomicrobiales bacterium | reverse complement strand
ATACCGACGACGGATCGGGCCTCCACCATATGGTGTTCGAGGTGTCGGACAATGCGATCGACGAGGCGCTGGCGGGGCATTGCGACAAGATCGTCATCACCCTGAACCCCGACGGATCGGTTTCGGTCGAGGATAATGGCCGCGGCATTCCCACCGGCATTCATGCCGAAGAGGGCGTTTCCGCCGCCGAGGTGATCATGACCCAGCTTCATGCGGGCGGGAAATTCGACAACACCAATGACGCGAACGCCTACAAGGTGTCCGGCGGCCTCCACGGCGTCGGCGTGTCGGTGGTCAACGCGCTCAGCGACGTGCTGGACCTGACGATCTGGCGCGACGGCCAGGAGCATTACATGCAGTTCGCGCGCGGCGACGCGGTCGCCTTCCAGCTACCCAACTGGTGGGAGGCCGCCGTCATCAACCTGGCTGCGGCGCTATTCGGCTTCCGCATCATCCCGCTGCTGACGATCTACCGCGAGGCAGAGCTCGGCACGATCCTGCCGGCCTGCGGCGTCAAGGCGGCCTTCGTGCCACAGCAGTTCCGCGGCCTGGACTATCCGGCGCTGATGGCGCGCCTCGCCACGCCCCCGGAGCACGTCTTCACCGTGCGCGGCGACGGCCGGTCGCCGGAGGATTTCTCTTGGCTCGTCCGCCACGAGCCGGCCGATCCCGACGTGCCAACGCCCGACGATATCAAACTGGTGCTCTTCACGTCGGGCAGCACCGGGCGGCCCAAGGGCGTCATGCACAGCCATGCCACGATCGACGTCATGACCCGGCGCACGGCGGAATTCTGGTCGACGGGACCGGACGACGTCTTCCTCGTCGCCTCGCCGATCGGCCATATCGGCGGCTCGATCTACGCCTTCGAGTTCCCCTGGATCACCGGCTGCGTCGCCATGATGGCAGACAGCTGGGATCCCGAACGGGCGGTCGAGCTGATCGACCGGCACGGCGTGACCTTCATGGCCGGGGCGACGCCCTTCCTCGCCGGGCTGATCGCGGCGGCCGAGCGTGCCGGCTCGCGGTTGCCCGGCCTGCGGCGCTTCATCTGCGGCGGCGCCAGCGTGCCGCCCGAACTGGTGCGCCGCGGGCTGGAGCGTTTCCCCAACGCGACGGTGTCGCGCGCTTACGGTTCGACGGAAGTGCCGCTCGCCTTTCCCGGCATCCGCACGCGCGAGGAGGCCATGCAGCGCGCCGACACCGACGGCGAATGCGCCTGCGAGGTCCGCATCCTCGACGACGACGGCAATCCGGTGGCCGACGGCGAAAGCGGCGAGATCGTCGTGAAGGCGCCGCAGATGCTGATCGGCTATCTCGATCCGGCCGACGAGGCGGATGCCTTCACCGGGGACGGCTTCTTCAGGATGGGCGACCTCGGCCGGATGGTCGCGGGCCGCTTCATCGAGATCACCGGGCGCAAGAAGGACATCATCATCCGCAAGGGCGAGAACATCAGCCCGCTGGAGATCGAGAACGCGCTGATGCGACACGTGGCCGTGAAGCAGGCGGCGATCGTCGGCGTCCCCGATCCGGCGCGCGGCGAGATGGTGGTCGCCTTCGTCATCCCGGCGGCAGGCGCCAGCTTCGATTTCGCCGACATGACAGCGCATCTCTCGCGCCTCGGCCTGGCGCGGCAGAAGTTCCCCGAGCAGCTGCATATCGTTTCCGAACTGCCGCTCAACGCGGTGGGCAAAGTACAGAAGAGCGACCTTCGCGCCTGGGCAGTGGAACACGTGTGACGGCGACGGCGCCACGATCGGTTCGATCTGATCGAACATTGCTCCACGACGCGGGATGGCCCGTTTCCGCGCTCCGGCGCGACGAAAGCCTGCTGCAAGGCGATGCTGCCCATTGCCGAAGCTCGTCAAACGCGCAATTCTTGGCCGCCAGCCATGGGGCGGCTGGGCTTGAGGGGTCGGAGGACACAAACATCGATGGCGTGGTCGCGTACAAGCCGGTTCGCCTGCGGCAGCGGAGCGAATTCCGGCGCCTGTCTCCATACCGGTGTAATCCGCCTGTTCCCGGCCTTCCATCCGCAATGCTGAGCCGAGCCGGGGTCGAACGATGAAGACCTATGCGGTCTATCCGGGGCTCGAGGCCCTGCAGCAGGCGTCGCGGACGCGGCGCTGGCTCGAACTGACCGACGTCGTGGAGACGCTCGACGAGGTCTCCTCCTACCTTTCCGAGGCGACCGGCAAGAAAGAAGACATCGCCGCCTTCCTGCGCGAACACGCGCGGCCGCACCGTGCCGACATGGACCGGCTGTTCATCGCCCATACCGCGATGCAGGTCGGCATTTCCCGCGCGGTAATGAAACAGACCAGGGTCGACGGGCTGGCGGGCTGCTCGATGGGCGACCTGGCGCGCGCAGCCGTCTCGGGGGCGACGACGCTTCGCCAGATGATCGGCATCGTCTGGCATCTTGCGCAGTACCGGCACCTCAGCCCGCCCGGCGAACTTGCCAGCGTGAGGCCGGCGGAGGGCATCTTCGACGCCCGGCAGCTCGAATGGCTGAGGGAAGGCGGGTTGTCTCTCAGCCTGTGGTCGGAGCGCTACGGCGCGCTCGCCGCCTCGAGCGAGACGATCGAGGCGCTGAAGCCGCGCGGGCGCGAGCTCGGTCTGAAGATCAACCAGCTCTACCCGTACCCGTTCCACTCCGAGCTGATGCGGCCCGTCGCCGAAAGCATCCGCGCGCTGGTCCAGGGATGGGACATCCGCCCGCCGGCGATCCCCGTCTATTCGAGCGTGTTCCTGCGGCCCATCGCTACCGCCGACGACGTGCGCGAAGAGGCGCTGGCCGGCGCCTCCAACCCGGTCCACTGGTTCGAGACCATCCGCAACCTGCGTAACGACTTCGGCGTGACCCGGATCATCAACATAGGGCCCACCGACACGATCACGGCATGGATCCCGCAATCGG
Source organism: uncultured Hyphomicrobiales bacterium (assembly GCA_964516115.1). Classification (GTDB taxonomy): domain Bacteria; phylum Pseudomonadota; class Alphaproteobacteria; order Rhizobiales; family Phreatobacteraceae; genus Phreatobacter. The sequence goes on along the minus strand of CAZEZD010000404.1, from coordinate 26 downwards.
CCGAATTTTCCGACCTCGACGTGGTG
>CAZEZD010000403.1:0-2953 GCA_964516115.1 uncultured Hyphomicrobiales bacterium | reverse complement strand
CAACGGTTTCGTTAAGACTTCCTCAACAGGTATGGACAAAGGGTTAATATCCACAGGGCGGCAAAAGAGCCGCCGCCCGGAAAGAAAAAGCCCCGGCGCGTGGCCGGGGCTCTGGATGTCGTGCGAGGGCTGACGGCGATCAGGTGTTCTGGATCGCCGAGAGCTGCCAGACGCCTCCGTGCGGGCGGCGGAACGTCCACAGTTCGGTCGCCTCCTCGCCTTGCGGATTGCCGCTGACGACCCGGCCGCTGGCGCGATCGATGGTCAGGTCGGTCAGCGCGAAGCGCATGGCGACCGTCGCGTAATCGGCGTCCTGCTCACGCCAGGCTTCCGACAGGTCTCCCTGCAGCAGCTTGACGTCGGAGATGCGGCTGACGACGCCGCGGGAGGCGGCATCCTTCAGGTCGTCGGCGAAATAGCCTGCCATCTCGGGCGTCGCCATGGCGCGCAGGGCATTCAGGTCCTCGCGCGAGTAGGCTTCGTTGACATGCGCGAGCAGGCGCTCGAAGGCATCGTAGTCCTGCGGGGTGACGCCGATCGTGTCGGTGGGGCCAGCGGCCGGGGCGGCGACGGAGCCGCCCGCCATGCCGGGGATCGCCCCGTTCCCGGGAAGACCCATCGGTCCGTTGCCCGGGCCGGTGGACGAACGCGCCATGGCCGGCTGCGGACCGGCGGCGCCTTCGCGACGGCCGCGCACCAGACGGACGACGAGGTAGATGACGCCGGCGATCAGCGCGAACTGGGCCAGAAAACCGAGCATGCCCATCAGCGAGCCGAGGCCGCCGAGGAAGCCCTGGCCCGAGAGCATGCCGAACAGGCCTGCGCCGAGGAAGCCGGCTGCGAGGCCCATGCCGAGACCGCCGAAGCGGGAGCCCTGGGCGGCCGGCGGCGTCATGCCGGGACGGGGCGCCATACCAGGTTGCTGCATGCCGGGCGCGGGTGTCGGCGCGGTCGTGCGCTGCATCGGCGCGGCCACGTTGGGCGCTGTGCTGGTGGCTGCGGGCGGCGTGAAGGTCCGGCCGCCGCGGCTTCCGCCACCGCGCGGACGAGCCTCAGCGGCAACGGCGCCGAGCATGATGGCGACGCCCGCAATCGCGAAGGCGCGCACGATATTCCTGGACCTGAAAAGGGTCTTCGACGACATGGATTCCCCACCGGTGACGCGGCGTTGTCGCTGCCGCTGTTTCATATAGTAGCGACATGTGGGGTCAGAGTCGCCGCGCGACAATGCCGCAGCGTCCACAAGAAAACCGGCGGCGGTTTCCCGGCGCCGGCTCCAATCGTCAGCAGGAAGCGCGCCTCAGGCGGCCTCGGCGGACTTCGCCTCGGCGCTCTTCTTGGCGATCGCCGTCTTGACCTGACGCGCCTTCGGCGACAGGTCCTCGGCGCGGGCCTTCAGCAGGAACGCGTCCAGACCGCCATTGTGGTCGACCGAGCGGAGGGCGTGGGTCGACACGCGCAGCGACACGGTCTGTCCCAGCGTCTCGGACGCAAAGGAGATGTTCTGCAGGTTCGGCAGGAAGCGGTGCTTCGTCTTGATGTTCGAATGGCTGACCCGGTGGCCAACCTGAACACCCTTGCCGGTGAGTTCACAACGACGCGACATCTGTCGGATCCCAAAGGTAAAGTGCGACGGCAACGGCCAGCCGCTGGACAAAATGGTCCTGTTCGGAGACGCGACGGCATAGTGACAGGACCCCGCCCTGTCAAGCAAAACCGGCAGGCGGCGCTGTCGGGAGGTCGATGGACGCCCCACGCGACCGCCGGAAGGTTCAGGCGGAGGCGATGATCGCCGCAACGAAATCCCGAGTCGACTGGCCGATGGCGCCGCCGCGACGGCCGGCCTCGGCATTGATCGCGGAGACGAAACCGTCGTTCCAGACCGACATGCCGTCGCCGATGCGGGCCGAAAAGGCCGAGACCATGGCGCCGGCGATGCCGCGCGCCTGGAGCGCGGGAAGGCGCGAGATTCCGGCATCGTCCAGGCCACGGTCGGCATCGACATAGACGGCGGCCAGCACGTCCGACTTGACCGCAGTCTCCGGCCTGCCGGCGAGCAGCCCGCCATGGGACGCGGTGACGACGATGTGGCCGGCGTCGTCCTTGCCGACGAGACCGTTGGAATCGAGGACGAAGACGCGGATGCCCTTGGCCCCCGCTCCGGCGATCTCGTGGCGAGCCTCGTCGAGCGGGGCCGGCGTCGGCGAGGGCGCGAGGTCTGCGCGCTGCAGGAGGTCGAGCGCCGTGCTGCAGGCCATGCCGGGCCTGAGGCCGAGGCTCGCCGCCGCCGCATTGACGAAGGACAGTACGCCGCGCTCCGGCATGTCGGCCCCCCAGCCGATGCGCGCCGAGCGGTGCGAGACGGTCGCCCCCGGCACGCCGAGTTCGTCGAGCCAGGCGAGGCCCGAGATGCCGGCCCGTTCGCGGCCGATGCCGGCATCGTTGAGGATCATGGCGGCGACGCCCTTCGTCGCGCCGTACCAGGCGGCATAGACCGCACCGTGCGAGGCGCAGACCGCGACCCGGCCGCGGGCGTCGGCGGTCAGGTGGGTGACGCTGTCGAGGATGATGGCTGGCTGCATCGGCAGGCCCCGTTCCGGTCGTCGTGGGCCGGCAGTCTTTCAATCTCGCCTGTCGGCGGCAATGCGCCAAGCCGTGCCGTTCGGCTGGTGCCAGACATGCCGGCGCTCGCCTTGACAGGTCGGGCCCGGTCCTGACACTCGCGGCGCAAGATCCGCTGCACGGATCACAGGCGGGCGACCGATCCGCAACCGGGAGGACTGACATGACGGCGTCGGCCGGGCGCGCGCAGCGCCGCTACCACGTCCGCGAGGAGGACGTTCAGGGCTATCACCCCGCCAACCATACCGGCACCCTGAACCGCCGGCTGATCAGCCGCGAGACGGTGGGGGCGGAATCCGTCGAGATGCTCGTCGGCACGATCGAGAAGGGC
>CAZEZD010000402.1:0-2954 GCA_964516115.1 uncultured Hyphomicrobiales bacterium | reverse complement strand
GCAATGTCGACGAGGCTGTGCCGCTGGCCGAGCGCCTGATCCAGATCGACCGCGGTCACCGACTGGCGCGCCTGGCGCTCGCCATGCGCGCGCTGAAGAGCCGCCAGTTCCAGATGGCGCGGACGCATCTGACCGCCGCGCCGCGGGCCAATGCCGACCTCACCTCCGCACTGCTCATCGCCTGGACACATCTCGGCTCCGGCGACCCGCAGGCCGGCATCGCCGCCCTCGACCGGCTGACCGGCGCCGACTGGTACAATCTGTTCAAGAATTTCCATGCCGGCCTCATCCTCGATGCCGCCGGCCGCCGCGCCGATGCCGGCAGGCGTCTGGAGGAGGCCTACAAGCAGGATCCGACCATCCTCAGGATCGTCGACGCCTATGGCCGCTGGGCCTCCCGCGCCAAGTCCGCGGCCGATGCGCAGCAGATCTTCGCCGCCTATGACAAGGTCATCCCGAACCACCCGATCATCGCCGCGGCCCAGCAGCGCCTGAACGAGCCGGGCGCCAGCCTGCCGGTGCTGGTGCGCACCACGCAGGGCGGCGCGGCGGAGGTGCTCTACGGGCTCGGCTCCGCTCTGTCGCGGCAGGGCGGCGAGGACCTGGCGATGATCTATCTGCAGCTCGCCCGCTGGCTCGATCCCCAGCTCGACATGGCGGTGCTGTCGCTCGCCGACCTCTACGAGTACATGAAGCTGCCGCGCCGGGCGATCACCGTCTTCGAGGCCATGCCGGAGAGTTCGCCGCTCTACCGCAACGCCCAGATCCAGCGCGCCCTGAACCTTGAGCAGATCGACAAGACCGACGAGGCCCGCAAGGCGCTCGGCGATCTCATCGCGAAGAATCCCCAGGACCTCGAGGCCCTGCAGGCGCTCGGCAACATCCAGCGCTCCCGCAAATTGTTTGCGGAAGCCGCCGAGACCTATTCGAAGGCGCTCGAACTCGTCCGAGATCCTGGACCCCAGCACTGGATCTACTTCTACTTCCGCGGCATCGCCTATGAGCGCACCAAGCAGTGGCCCAAGGCGGAAGCGGACCTGAAGAAGGCGCTCGAACTGATCCCCGAGAACAATGCGCGGGGCCGGGCGCAGGTGCTGAACTATCTCGGCTATTCCTGGGTCGACCAGGGCATCAACCTCGAGGAAGGCCTTGCCCATGTCCGCAAGGCGGTCGAACTGACGCCCGAGGACGGCTACATCGTCGACAGCCTCGGCTGGGCCTATTTCCGCATGGGCCGCTTCGAGGAAGCCGTGGTGGAATTGGAGCGGGCGATCGAACTGAAGCCGGAGGACCCGGTGATTAACGATCATCTGGGCGATGCCTATTGGCGCGCCGGCCGGCAGTTGGAAGCCCGCTTCCAGTGGAACCATGCCCGCGACCTGAAGCCGGAGCCGGACGACCTGCCGCGCATCCTCGACAAGATCGCCAACGGCCTGACGGACAACCCGGTGCAGACCACCCGCAACACCGGCGAGCCGCCGGCTCCGAAGCCCAACTGACGCCGGGGCCGGCCCTCTCGTGATGCCTGCTCTCGTCGCGCGGGCTCCCGCCAAGATCAACCTGACGCTCGCCGTCCGCGGACGGCGGGACGACGGCTATCATGACCTCGAGAGCCTCGTCGTCTTCGCTGCCGCTGGCGACGAGGTCCGTTTCGCGCCGGGCGGGGAGGGCTATCGCCTCGACGTCCGGGGTGCGACCGCGACCGCGGCCGGGCCGGTGGCCGACAATCTCATCCTGAAAGCCGCCAGCCTGCTCGCAGAGCGGGCTCCCGGGCTGCCCGGAGGCACCTTCACGCTGGTGAAGCGCCTGCCTGTCGCGGCCGGGCTCGGCGGTGGGTCGTCGGATGCCGCTGCGGCGCTACGTCTTCTCGGCCATGCAGGCGGCCTTGCCCCGGACGATCCGCGGCTGATGGAGGCCGCGCGTCTGACGGGGTCTGACGTGCCCGTCTGCCTCGCGCCGCAGAGCCGCTTCATGCGCGGCACGGGCCATGACCTCGGCGCGCCGCTCAAGCTGTCGCGCCTTCCCGCCCTGCTGGTCAATCCGGGTGTGGCGGCGCCGACTCCCGAGGTGTTCGGCCGGCTCGGGCTCAAGTCCGGCGCTCGCCTCGGCAGCGATCCGGCCGCGGTCATCGAGGCCATGGGCCTGTTGCGCCGGGACGATCTCGTCGGGCTGCTCGCGACCTCCCGCAACGATCTGGAGGCTGCCGCGCTTGCGCTCGCGCCGGTCATCGGCGCGGCCTTGGCCGAACTCAGGGCCGAGCCAGCCTGCCGCCTTGCGCGCATGTCGGGTTCAGGCGCGACGGTGTTCGGCCTGTTCGACACATGCCGCGCCGCAGCCGCGGCGGGGAAGAGGCTCGCCGGCCGCCATCCGGACTGGTGGGTGAAGCCGACCATGCTGGGGGCCTGACGAGGCGCCCTGCATCCGGCAACTGCGTCCTTCGAGGCTCGCCTCCGGACGATGCTGGCGCATCGCCGGGGGCTCGCACCTCAGGATGAGGAGGTTGGTGATTGGCACTCCGGTATTGCGGGAGCCGCAACCTCGGCGCTTCATCCGACCCTGATGCGGGCCTCCCAATTCCCTCTTCCTGAGGTGCGAGCCTGAAAGGCGAGCCTCGAAGAACGCACTTCCGTCGTGCAACTCGCCTCGAGGGCACCAGAACGCCGGCGCTCACCCCTCCCGATAGCGCCGCCAGCCTGCCGCCCGGAGGTCGCAGGCCGGGCAGGCGCCGCAGCCGAAGCCCCAGTCGTGGTCGTGGCTGCGGTCGCCGAGATAGCAGGAATGCGAGTCCCGCCGGATCAGCTCCACCAGCGGCGCGCCGCCGAGCCGTTCCGCCATCGCCCAGGTCTCGGCCTTGTCGATGAACATGAGCGGCGTGTGCAGCACGAAGCGGCGGTCCATGCCGAGGTTCAGCGCCACCTGCAGCGCCTTGATCGTGTCGTCGCGGCAGTCGGGAT
>CAZEZD010000401.1:0-2967 GCA_964516115.1 uncultured Hyphomicrobiales bacterium | reverse complement strand
ATCTATGCCCGCCGCCTGCAGACGCAGGAGAACATGACGGCCGAGATCGTCGGCGCCATCGAGGAGAGTCTGACGCCCCGCGGCCTCGCGGTCCTGGTCGAGGCCGAGCACATGTGCATGTCGATGCGCGGCGTGCAGAAGCAGGGCGTCTCGACCATCACCACCGGCTTCACCGGCCTGTTCAGGGACGATCCGTCGGAACAGGCGCGCTTCATGCAGATGATCCGCGGCTTCCGCTGAGCGGTTCTGTCGCGCGAAAACGATAACGCCCGCCCTATCGGCGGGCGTTGTGCGTTTCACGCCTCAGAGCTCCACCGTTCCGCCCGACTTCGGCACCGCCACCTTCGTCGTCGAGCCCGCCATGCCGGCGACGAGCCTGTCGGCGGTCGGGTCGAGCAGGCCGAAGGTTGCGTAGTGGCAGGGGATCACCGTGTCGAAGGCGAAGAACTTGCGGCAGGCAAAGGCCGCCGCATCCCCGCCCATGGTGAAGCGGTCGCCGATCGGCACCAGCGCGTGGGTCGGCCTGTGGTACTCGGCGATGAGGCCCATGTCCGGCATCATGTCGGTGTCGCCCATCGCATAGAGCGCCACGCCGCCCTTCTGCTTGATGATCAGCCCGTTCGGGTTGCCCAGCGCATGGCTGACCCCGTCGTGAAAATCGGCGGAGGAATGCAGCGCATTGGTCAGCGTCACCGTGAAGTCGCCCTGGTCGGTGGTGCCGCCCGTGTTCATCGGGTCGAAGGCCTTGAGGCCCTTGTGCGCCAGATACATGCACAGGTCGTAGTTGGTGACGACCTTGGCGCCGGTCTCGGCGGCGATCGCCAGCGTGTCGCCGACATGGTCCGAATGGCCGTGGGTCAGCAGCACGTGGGTGGCGCCGGCGATCGCCTCGGCCCGGTTGCCGGTGAAGGACGGGTTGCCGGTCAGGAACGGGTCAATCAGCACGACCGACGAGCCGAAATCGAGACGGAAGGCCGAATGGCCGAACCAGGTGAGCTTCATGGGGTTCCTCCTGCGGAGACCGGATGGGAGTGGCGGTCGAAGCGGAGTATAGGCTGCCGCGTGACGCCCTCAATGCAGCGACAAGGATTCGGGACCGGGAATGGCCATCGTCGAACCCAGGGACCTTCGCGACGCGGTCGCCCCCGGCCGCCGGCTGCTGGGCCTCGACCTCGGCACCAAGACCATCGGCCTCGCACTCTCCGACGTCATGTGGACCATCGCCACGCCGCTGGAGACGATCAGGCGGGTGAAGTTCACGCCCGACGTCGTCGCCCTGCTCGGCCTTGCGGCCAGGCACGATGCCGGCGCGCTCGTCATCGGCCTGCCGAAGAACATGGACGGCACCGAGGGGCCGCGCGCCCAGTCGACACGCGCCTTCGTGCGCAATCTCGTGCCGAAGACCGACCTGCCGATCGTCTTCTGGGACGAGCGCATGTCGACCGCCGCCGTCACCCGCACGCTGCTGGAGGCCGACGCCTCGCGCGCCCGCCGCGCCGAGCTCGTGGACAAGATGGCCGCCGCCTACATTCTGCAGGGCTTTCTCGACCGGCTGGGCTACGGGGAGTTTGAAGGGCGGTAGGTCAAATGGACGCCCGCTTGCATGGCCGAAGTACGTCCTTCGAGGCTCGCTTCCGCACGATGCTGGCGCATCGCTGTCGCTCGCACCTCAGGATGAGGACGGGCGTGACTGGCATCAGCGAAGACCAGGCGCAAGGTCTTGCGCATTCCGCCGACTTCCATGCAGTCCACCGCCCTCCTCATCCTGAGGTGCGAGCGACAGCGAGCCTCGAAGGACGCTCTGCCTCTGTGCCAGCGTCAGCCAGCCCAACGCACCCGTCTCAGCCCTTGTCGGCGAAATCCAGCGTCCAGTTCTGCCCGACGAGGTCGACGCCGAAGGAATGATGCTTCTCCTCGGCGGCCAGCACGAAGCCCTCGTCCACATAGATGCGCCGGGCGGCGACGAGGCAGTCATTCGTCCACAGCGTCATGCCGGAATAGCCGGCTCCCATCGCGAAGGTGATGCACTCCCTGACCAGCCGGCGGCCGAGGCCGCTGCCGCGCATGGAGGCATCGACATAGAGCATGCGCAGCTTGGCGATGCCCGCGCCGCCGTCGACGCAGAAGACCGAGCCCACCACCTCGCCGGCGCGCTCCGCGATGAAGGCGCGCTCCCTCGCCGGGTCGTTGTCCTTCAGGAAGGCTGCGCCAATTTCGGCGACAAGCGCCTCGAAATCGTCGTTCCAGCCATATTCCCGCGCATAGACCCGCGCCTGTCCGGCGACGATCGCGCCGATATCGCCGGGCTGGTGGCGACGGATGACGACTTCCGCCTTTTCCCCCGCGACCAGACCGCGCACGGTCGCCATGGCGCCGACGAGACGATCGCGATCGCCGGGCCCAAGCCGCGCCAGCATGGCCGCCACCTCCTCGCGGGAGGCGCGGTCATAGGGCGCGAAAGCCGCCCGGCCGGCCTCGGTCAGCGCCAGCACCTGACGGCGGGCGTCTTCCCTCGATGGCGTGCGGCCGAGCAGCCCATCCGCCTCGAAGCGCTTCAGGATGCGGGAGAGATAGCCGGCGTCGAGGCCGAGCTCTTCGCCGAGCTCGCTGGCGGACAGCCCCTCGCGCGTGAACAGCTCGTAGAGGACGCGCGCCTCAGTCAGCGACCAGGACCCGCCGAGGTAGCGGCCGAGCAGCCCGATGGCGCGGGTGTATGAGCGGTTGAAGCCGCGCACCGCGGCGATCTGGGAATCGAGGTCGACGGCCATCACATGACGTTCTCCGGACAACCGGAGACTTCACCCGTTACTTGACGGAGTCAACTATCAGCGCAGTTCGAGCGGGCGCGGCAGCATCTCGGTGATCTGCACGCCGATGCGGTTGCCGTTGATGACCACCTGCCCGCGGGCGATCGGCATGTCGTTGGCGAGGATTTGCACCTCGTCATCCTCCGTGGCATCGAGTTCG
>CAZEZD010000400.1:0-2970 GCA_964516115.1 uncultured Hyphomicrobiales bacterium | reverse complement strand
TCCGCATGCAGGAGGCCGACGACATGCAGGGCCTGCTGCGCTTCACGCGCATGACGGGCGACCTCGTCAAGGCGATGCGCCACTGCCCGCAACCGATCATCGCGGCGGTCGACGGCATCTGCGCCGGCGCAGGCGCCATCATGGCCATGGCCTCCGACCTCAGGATCGGCACGCCGCGCGCCAAGACCGCCTTCCTCTTCGTCCGCGTCGGCCTTGCCGGCGCCGACATGGGCGCCTGCGCCATCCTGCCCCGCATCATCGGCCAGGGCCGGGCCTCCGAACTGCTCTATACGGGCCGCTCGATGAGCGGCGAGGAGGGCGAGCGCTGGGGCTTCTTCAACCGTCTCGTCGCGCCGGAGGAGGTCGTGGCCAACGCCCAGGCGCTCGCGGCCGAGATCGCCGACGGCCCGACCTTCGCCCACGGCATCACCAAGACCTGCCTGCATCAGGAATGGGCCATGGACGTCGATTCCGCCATCGAGGCCGAGGCCCAGGCCCAGGCCATCTGCATGCAGACGAAGGACTATGGCCGTGCCTACCGCGCCTTCGTCGCCAAGGAGAGGCCGGTCTTCGCCGGCGACTGACGAAGGGGCCGGGCGTCCGTCGCGAACGGGCGCCCGCCTCGCTCGACAGGACCGCTGTCCGGCCGCTCAAGGCGGCCTGGCGCCATGACCATGGCGGACGGCCGGCATCGGGCCCGCCGCGGCTGCAAGGATGTTCGACCATGCTTTCCCCTGACCTCCTGGCGCTGCCGTTCTTCGACGACGAGCACCGCGTCTTTGCCGCACACCTCGCCGCATGGGCCGAACGCGAGGTTCCCGGGCTCGTCGATCACCATGATGTCGACGGCTCGTGCCGCCGCCTTGTGGCCGCCATGGGAGAGGCCGGCATCCTGAAGGCCTGCGTCGACGGATCGCAGGGCGGGCTGCGGGACGCCCTCGATGTGCGGACGCTGTGCATCGCGCGCGCGACCCTCGCCCATGTCGACGGCCTCGCCGATTTCGCCTTCGCCATGCAGGGGCTCGGCACCGGGCCGATCTCGCTCTTCGGCACGCCCCAGCAGAAGGCGGCGGCCTGCCCTTCGGTGCGCGACGGCACGGCGATCGCCGCCTTCGCGCTCTCCGAACCCGACGCCGGATCGGACGTCGCCGCCATGGCAACGACGGCCACGCGCGTTGCCGGCGGCTGGCGCATCGACGGCGAGAAGACATGGATCTCCAACGGCGGCATCGCCGACCGCTACGTCGTCTTCGCCCGCACCGGCGAAGCGCCGGGCGCCCGCGGCATCTCGGCCTTCATCGTGCCGGCCGACAGCCGCGGACTGACGGTGGCCGAACGCATAGACGTCATCGCGCCGCATCCGCTGGCGCGGCTGCGCTTCGACGATTGCGTGGTGCCCGAGGATGCGCTGCTCGGCCGTCCCGGGCAGGGCTTCGCCATCGCCATGGCGACGCTCGACGTGTTCCGCTCGACGGTCGCGGCCGCGGCCCTCGGCATGGGCAACCGCGCGCTGCGCGAGGCGACGCGCCGGGCGCTCGGCCGCCAGATGTTCGGCGCGCCGCTCGCCGACCTGCAACTGACCCAGGCCTCGCTCGCCGATTCGGTTGCCGAACTCGAGGCCTCCGCACTCCTCATCTTCCGCGCCGCCTACGAGAAGGACAGCGGCAAGCCGCGCATCACCAAGGAGGCGGCCATCGCCAAGATGGTGGCCACCGAGAGCGCCCAGAAGGTCATCGACCGGGCGATCCAGATCTTCGGCGGGCTCGGTGTGAAGAAGGGCGAGAAGGTCGAGGAACTCTATCGCGAGATTCGCGCCCTGCGCATCTACGAGGGTGCCACCGAGGTGCAGAAGATCGTCATCGCCCGCGCTCACCTCGCCCAATTCCAGAACTGAACCATCGGGACGCCGCGCCATGATCCTCAACGAACAGCAGACGATGATCCGCGACATGGCGCGCCAGTTCGCGCGGGAGCGGCTCGCCCCGAACGCCGCGCGCTGGGATCGTGAGTCGCATTTCCCCATGGCCGAGATCCGCGAGATGGGCCGCCTCGGCCTGATGGGCATGAACGTGCCCCCCGAATGGGGCGGTGCCGGCGCCGACTATGTCTCGACGGCCCTGGCTCTCGAGGAGATCGCGGCCGGCGACGCCGGAACCTCCACCGTCATGAGCGGCCACAACTCGGTCGGCTGCATGCCGGTGGCCACCTTCGGCAACGACGACCAGAAGGAGCGCTTCCTCAGGCCCATGGCCGAGGGCCGGATGATCTCCGCCTTCCTTCTCACCGAGGCCCATGGCGGTTCGGATGCCGGCGCACTGACCACCCGCGCCGTACGCGATGGCGACCACTACGTCATCAACGGCGCCAAGCAGTTCATCACCACCGGCCGCAACGCCGATGTCGCGCTCATCTTCGCCCGCACCGGCGCGGACGGCCCCAAAGGCATCTCCGCCTTCATCGTGCCCACCGCCTCGCCCGGCTACGTCGTCGTCAGGCAGGAGGAGAAGCTCGGCCAGCATTCCTCCGACACCTGCCAGATCGCCCTTGTCGACCTGCGCGTGCCGGTCGAGAACCGTCTGGGCGCGGAGGGGGAGGGCTACCGCATTGCCCTCTCCAACCTGCAGGGCGGGCGCATCGGCATCGCGGCGCAGGCGGTCGGCATCGCCCGGGCCGCCTACGAGGCGGCGCTCGCTTATGCCAACGAGCGCGAGGTCTTCGGCAAGGCGATCATCGACCACCAGGCGGTCGGCTTCCGCCTCGCCGCCATGGCGACGCGCGTCGAGACTGCGCGGCAGATGGTGCTGCACTCCGCATGCCTCGCCGATGCCGGCCAACCCTGCCTGATGGAGGCCTGCATGGCGAAGCTCGTCGCCTCCGAGGCGGCCGAATGGGTCTGCTCGGAAGCCATCCAGACGATGGGCGGCTACGGCTACCTCGCCGACTTCCCGGTCGAGCGCTACTACCGCGATG
>CAZEZD010000399.1:0-2976 GCA_964516115.1 uncultured Hyphomicrobiales bacterium | reverse complement strand
CGGCGTCGTGCTCCAGTGCAACAATTACGAGGTCATCGATCTCGGCGTGATGGTGTCGGCGCAGCGCATCCTCGACGAGGCGCGCAAGCATGAGGTCGACATCATCGGCCTGTCGGGCCTCATCACCCCCTCGTTGGACGAGATGGTGCATGTCGCCTCCGAGATGGAGCGCGAGGGCTTCTCCGTGCCGCTGCTGATCGGCGGCGCCACCACCTCGCGCGTCCACACCGCGGTGAAGATCCATCCGAACTACAGCCGCGGCCAGACGGTCTATGTGCTCGATGCCTCGCGCGCCGTGGGCGTCGCCTCGGCGCTGCTCTCCGAGGAGCAGAAGCCGGCCTATGTCGCCGACATCAAGGCCGATTACGCCAAGATCGCCGAGGCGCACCTGCGCGGCGAGCAGAACAAGCTGCGCATGAAGCTGGCCGATGCCCGCGCCAACAGCCTGAAACTCGACTGGGCCGGCTATACGCCGCCGAAGCCCGGCTTCATCGGCGCCCGCGTCTTCGAGGACTTCGACCTTGCCGATCTCGTCAGCGCCATCGACTGGACGCCGTTTTTCCAGACCTGGGAGTTGAAGGGGCGCTACCCCGCCATCCTCGACGACGACAAGTACGGCGAAGCCGCGCGCAACCTGTTCAAGGACGCGCAGGTGATGCTGCAGCGGATCGTCGGGGAGAAATGGCTGACCGCGAAGGCCGTGGTGGGCTTCTGGCCGGCCAACGCCGTCGGCGACGACATCGCGCTCTATGCCGACGAGGAGCGCACCCAGGAGATCGGCCGGCTGCATACGCTGCGCCAGCAGATCTCCCGCCGCGAGGGCCGCGACCGCGCCCATATCGCGCTGTCGGACTATATCGCCCCGACCGGCACCAAGCCGGACTGGATCGGCGGCTTCGTCGTCACCGCCGGTATCGGCGAGGAGGCGCTGTCGAAGCGTTTCGAGGCGGCCAAGGACGACTATTCCTCGATCCTCGCAAAGGCGCTTGCCGACAGGCTGGCCGAGGCCTTCGCCGAGCGCATGCACCAGATCGTGCGCAAGCAGCTCTGGGGCTATGCGCCCGACGAGACGACCTCGAACGAGGAACTGATCCTCGAACAGTATCGCGGCATCCGCCCGGCCCCGGGCTATCCTGCCCAGCCCGACCATACCGAGAAGGATACGCTGTTCCGCCTGCTCGACGCCGAGCATGCGATCGGCGTGAAGCTCACCGAGAGCCGCGCCATGTGGCCGGGCTCCTCGGTCTCAGGCCTCTACTTCGCCCATCCGGACAGCGCCTATTTCGGCGTCGGCAAGGTCGAGCGCGACCAGGTGGAGGACTATGCCCGGCGCAAGGGCTGGACGGTGGAGGAGGCCGAGCGCTGGCTCGCACCGGTGCTCAACTACGATGCGGCGCTGCTGCGCACCATGAGCGAGGCGGCGGAATAGCCATCGGGCGCTGACGCCTGCCGCAGGCGGCGCGGGCGCAGGTCAGATGGTGACCTGCGTGCCGACCTCCACGACGCGGCCGGTCGGCAGGTGGAAATAGTCCGAGGCCGAGTTGGCGTTCACCGCCATGCCGATGAAGATGTAGTCCTGCCATAGCGGCATGCCGAGCTTGCCGGAGGCCTTGAGGTGCCGGCGCGACAGGAAGAACGAGGTCGACATCATGTCGAACTTCAGCCCGTACTTCTTGCAGGCGATGAGCGCCTTCGGGACGTGCGGCGTCTCCATGTAGCCGAAGCGCACGGTGAGCCGCGAGAAGCGGTCGTTGATCTTCTCGAAGCTGACGCGCTCGCCGTCGGGCAGCCGCGGCGTGTCGACGCTCTTCACCGCGAGGAAGACGTTGTGCTCGTGCAGCACCTTGTTGTGCTTGAGGTTGTGCAGGAGCGAGGCCGGCGCATAGGCCTGGTCCGAGGTCAGGAACACCGCCGTGCCCGTGACCTGATGCGGCGGGCGCTTGTCGAAGCTCTTCAGAAGATCGGCCAGCGGCACCTCGATCCGGCGGGTCTTGTCGGCGAGGATCGCGGAGCCCTTCCGCCAGGTCATCATGAGGAACATGATGACCGCGCCGATGACCAGCGGCACCCAGCCGCCGTCGACCAGCTTCAGGAGATTCGCACCGAAGAAAATAAGGTGGATGAGGATCAGCGGCGCCATGACGGCGAGCGCAAGAACGATGTTCCATTTCCACAGGCGGCGCACCACGAACCAGGCCAGCACGGCCGTGATGAACATGGTCGCGGTGACCGCGATGCCATAGGCCGAGGCGAGGCTGGAGGAGTTCTTGAACATCAGCACCAGAACCAGGACGCTGATGAGCAGGCCCCAGTTCACGGCCGGCATGTAGATCTGGCCGGAATGCTCCTCGGAGGTGTGGCGGATGGCCATGCGCGGCAGGAGGCCAAGCTGGATCGCCTGACGCGACAGCGAGAAGGCCCCGGTGATCACCGCCTGGCTGGCGATGATGGTGGCCATTGTCGCGAGAACCACCATCGGCAGCAGCGCCCAGGAGGGGGCCAGCAGATAGAACGGGTTGGCGAGCTTCGAGGGATCGGCGAGCACCATGGCGCCCTGGCCGAGATAGTTCAGCGTCAGGGCGGGAAAGACGAGGCAGAACCAGGCCCACTGGATCGGCTTGCGGCCGAAATGACCCATGTCCGTGTAGAGCGCCTCGCCGCCGGTGACGGCCAGGAACACCGCGCCGAGCGCAAGCAGGCCGATGGTGCCGTTATTGGCGAGGAAGACGAGACCGTAATAGGGATTGAAGGCATGGAACACGCCGAGGTCGTCGGCGATATGGATGCCGCCGATCAGCGCCATTGCCAGGAACCAGACGATGCAGATCGGACCGAAATAACGGGCGACGCTGGCCGTGCCATGGCTCTGCACGGCAAAGAGCCCGACGATGATGACCACGGTCAACGGCAGGATGTAGGGCTCGAAGACCGGCGTCACCAGCTTCAGGCCCTCGAGCGCCGACAGCACGGAGATGG
>CAZEZD010000398.1:0-2978 GCA_964516115.1 uncultured Hyphomicrobiales bacterium | reverse complement strand
TCGAGGTCGTCGACATAGTTGTCGACGTAGTGGAAGTAGTCGCGCACCTCCTCGTAGGGCAGCAGGGCGCCCGCCGTCTCCTCGCCCGAGGGCGGCAGGATGGGCGTATCGCCTGCCGCCTGCAGGCGCTCGCCGAGGCGGCGGGCCGTCTGGTGCAGCCTCAGGAAGGCGCGGGCGAAGGCCGGACTGTCGGAGGCGACGCGCTTGAGGTCCTGCAGGCTGGGCGCCGTGTCGGTCAGGAGAGGGTCTGCCGAGGCCTCGCGCAGGTCGGTGACGAGCCGGTCGGTGTCGTCGGTGGCGAAGGTCGCCAGATCCACCCCGAAAGTCTGGCCGAGCGCGACCAGGACGCTCGCCGTGACGGGCCGCTGGTTGTTCTCGATCTGGTTGAGATAGCTGACCGACAGGCCCAGCCTCTGCGCAAAGGCGGTCTGTGTCAGGCGCGTCTCTTCACGCAACCTGCGCAGGGCGGGCCCGACGAATACCTTCCTCGACATGGCGCGGCCTCCTGTTCCGACCGTTCGGCCTAGGCCGATCCATATCGGTCATAAGGTGGGAATGCAAAAATTTTGCAATTTCGCAGCATGACCTTTCGCATTTTGACGCCGGCGCGGGCGGTGCTAGCCTTTGTCTCAATCAAGATCGAAACAAACGACGCGCCAACTGGCTCCTGGAGGACACGACCATGACCGCCGACACCACCGCCAGCACCCGCGACACGCTTCAGTTCGCCGTGCGACACCCCTTCCCCATCGTCGCCGAGACGATCGAGGCCCTCGTGCGCGCCGGCCATCCCGGCGCGCTCGCCACCGACCCGGCCAAGGCGATGCTCGTCATCGCCACGCTCGCCGATCTCGACACGCTCGATCTGGCGCCGGACGCGCGCGTCGCCGTCCTCATCGACCATGCGGACCGCCGTCCCGTGCAGGAAGCGCGCAGCCGCGGAGCGGTGGCGGCGCTTCCGCTCGACCTGCCCGCCGATCATCTGCGCGCCGCGTTGGCGAGCGTCCTTTCGGCGCGCACCTGGTGGCCGGTGGTGATCGCCGTCGATCCCGAGGGCGACCTGTCCTCGTCGCGCAAGCTCGACGCCCTCTCCGGCCAGCAGTTCAAGGTTCTCGACCTGATGAGCCGCGGCCGCCTCAACAAGCAGATCGCCTATGACCTCGGCATTTCCGAGGGCACGGTGAAGTCGCACGTCTCCTCGATCCTGCGGAAGCTCGGCGTCGAGCGCCGCACCCAGGCCATCGCCACCTTCATCACCGCGCACGAGGCGATTGCGCGCATGCCGCTGCGGGCGACCCCCGACGGCGCCGCCGCCCATCTGTCGCGCGCCACCCACGCGGCGCGCTGACGCGCTCTTTGGCATGGATCATTGGCAGGCCGGACGCCGTCGCCGTAAGGTGGCGGCGTTCCTCGTTCCGTCACAGGGTCAAGCCATGTCGCGCTCACCTGCCAAGATTGCAGCCGCCGCCCTCGTGCTTCTCGCCTCCACCGCCGGACTCGCCGCGCAGGACTACGGCGCATGGTCCTGCCGGGACCTCTGGTACGAGCGCAACCAGATCTACAAGGACGCCGGATACTGCTTCTCGACGCCGCGCGCCGTTCGCGCTTTCGGCAACGCCGGCTGCGTCTATGACCGTCAGGGCGACGTGCCGCTGTCGAACACCCAGCGCCGTATCATCCAGGCCATCATCCGGGCCGAGCGATTCAACGGCTGCACCGACTGACGGCCGTCCTGTGATCTCGGCCCCATCGCGGCGCGCGGTCCTCCGCGTCCTCGCGGCGCCGGTTCTGCTGGCGCGCGGCGCTGCGGCAGCGGCGGAAGAGACGAACCTTGCCCGGCTTGTCTCAGCCTATCCCGACCATCTGTCCGGGATCGACGGCACCGACCTCGTCTGGAGGGACGGGGCGCGCATGCCCACCGGCGCCGACCTGCCGGCCCGTCCCTTCGAGACCATGCTGCGCGATGCGACGCTCGCCGACCAGTTGCGCCAGCCCTACGAGGCGGGACGTCCTTCCGGGGCTCCCGCACGCGATCACAGCCCCGGCCGGCTTCGCAACACCGCCTTCTTCGTGAAGATGTATGGCGACTGCCGGCGCGGCGGGGCTGCCGGGCGCCAGCGCAGCGTCACCTGGATGCCGCAGACGAAGCCGCAGCGCGTACCTATGACAACCGTGAACGACGTGGCGACACGGCTCGAGCGTGTCATCGACGGGCTCGAGGGCCTGCCCGACCGGCTCAAGGCCTATCTCGTGCCCTCGGCCGGCACGTTCAACTGCCGCGCGGTGGCCGATACCGGACTGCTCAGCATGCACGCCTATGCTGCGGCCATCGACATCGCGGTGGCCCAGTCCGACTACTGGTCGTGGGCCCGGGCGCGTGGCGAGATCCCCTACCGCAACCGCATTCCCTACGAGATCGCCGAGGTCTTCGAGGCGGAGCGGTTCATCTGGGGCGGCAAGTGGTATCACTTCGACACGATGCACTTCGAATACCGGCCCGAACTGATCGGGTAGAACGGTCCGGTCTCCAGGGAGTGCCGCCTACAGGATGAACCGGCTGAGGTCGGCGTTCTTGGCGAGATCTCCGACCGTCTTGCGCACATAGTCGCCGTCGATCGTCACCGTCTCGCCGGCCCGGTCGGTGGCCGTGAACGAGATGTCGTCCAGCACCCGCTCGATGATGGTCTGCAGCCGCCGCGCGCCGATGTTCTCCACCGAGGCGTTCACCTCGACCGCCAGGTCGGCGATGGCGTCCACCGCGTCGTCGGTCAGCACGAGATCAACACCCTCGGTCTTCATCATGGCGATGGACTGGCGGGTCAGGCTCGCTTCCGTCTCGGTCAGGATGGAGCGCAGGTCCTCGCGCGTCAGCGGTTTCAGCTCGACGCGGATCGGCAGGCGGCCCTGCAGCTCGGGCAGAAGGTCCGAGGGCTTGGCGACGTGGAAGGCGCCGGAGGCGATGAACAGGATGTGGTCCG
>CAZEZD010000397.1:0-2979 GCA_964516115.1 uncultured Hyphomicrobiales bacterium | reverse complement strand
GGGTGACCAACTTCGCCCATGGCGGCCTCTTCATGCTCGGCGCCTATTTCGCCTATGCGGCCTCGGTCCATTTCGGCTTCTGGGCCGGGCTCCTCGTCTCGGTCGCGGCGCTGGCCGGCCTCGGCGTTCTGCTCGACCGCTTCGTGTTCCGCCCGCTCTCCAATCAGGAGCCGATCGTGACGCTTCTCGTCACCTTCGGCCTGCTCTTCGTCATCGAGGACTTTGTCCGCACGGTGTGGGGCAAGGATTTCATCACTGTGCAGCCGCCAGCAATCCTCTCGGGCGTGGTGCCGCTGTTTGGCACGACCTTCCCGGTCTACCGGCTCTTCGTCATCGCGGTCGCCATGGTGGTGGCGCTGGTGCTGGCCCTGTGGCTGCGCCACAGCCGCGTCGGCCTCTATGTCCGCGCCTCCAGCGTCGATCCCGTGACCACCGGCATGCAGGGCGTCGATACCGACCGGCTCAGCGCCCTTGTGGTCGCCATCGGAACCGGCCTCGCCGGCCTGTCGGGCACCATCGCCGGGCCGCTCCTGGCGCTGTCGCCCTCGATGGGCGGCTACATCATCATCGACTGCTTCGTCGTGGTGGTGACGGGCGGCCTGACCAGCTTCACGGGCGCCTTCATCGCCGCGCTGGTGATCGGCCAGGTCCACAATCTCGGCATCGTCTTCGTGCCGGAACTGGCCTCGATGATCCCCCTCCTGATCATGACCGCGGTGCTCACCCTGCGCCCGGGCGGACTGGCGGGCGCAGGCAAATGACCATGCAAAGCGCTGACCAGTCTCCGACCGACGTTCCCGATCTCGCCGCCCGCAAGGCGAGCCCGGTGCCCCTCATCATCGGCCTCCTCATCGTCGCCTCCGGCGGCGCGCTGGTGCCGATGGTCGTAAGTTCGCAGCTTGCCCTGACGTTGATGACGCAAGCCGTGATCAACGCGGTGCTCGCCACCGCCATCGGCTTCATGATCCGGCAGAACGGCCTGACCAGCTTCGGCCATGCCGCCTTCTTCGGCCTCGCTGCCTACGCGGTCGGTCTCAACGGCAAGTTCGGCACCTTTCCGGCCGAGATCGCCATCCTGCTCGCCATCGCGGTTCCAGCGATCCTCGCCTTCTTCGCCGGCCTGGTCATCGTGCGCCTGCCGGGGCTCGCCTTCTCCATGCTGACGCTGGCCGTCGCCCAGGCGGTGCACGAGATCTTCCTGCGCTGGCGCGACCTCGCCAACGGCGACGACGGCATGGCGGTGCGCCTGCCCTCGCGCCTGTTCGGACTGGAGGTCGAGGTCTTCCAGCAGCCGGCCACCATGTTCGTGGTCTGCTGGGTGGCACTCTTCATCGTCATCGCCCTCCTCTGGACCATCAGCCGCAGCCGCTTCGGTCTCCTGACCCTGGCCATCCGCGAGAACGAGGAGCGCACGCGCTACATCGGCTACGAAACCCTCGTCCCGCGGGCCATCATCTACGCGCTGTCGGCGGCGGTCGGCGCCCTCGCAGGCGTGCTTTTCGTCCTCTACAACGCCTTCGTCTCGCCCGGCGCGCTGCACTGGGTGCTCTCCGGTGAAGCTCTGGTCATGGCCGTCATCGGCGGCACCCAGGCCATCTGGGGGCCGGCCCTCGGCGCCGTCATCTTCTTCCTGTTCAAGGACGCGGCCGGCGATTTCACCGAGCACTGGCCGGCCATCATCGGCGGCACGCTGATCGTCGTCACCGTGCTGCTGCCGCACGGCATCAGCGGGGTCATCACCGACCTCGTCTCCAGGCTCAAGGCGAGGTTCAGATGACCGTCCCCGCCCTCGAAGGCATCGGACTCACCCGACGCTACGGCGGCTTCACCGCCCTCGACAATGTCTCGCTTTCGCTGCGGCCGGGCGAGATTCGCGGCCTCATCGGCCCTAACGGCGCGGGCAAGTCGACGCTGATGGACGTGCTCTGCGGTCGCGGCGGGCCGAGCGGTGGCACCGTGCACTGCCAGGGGCGCGACATCAGCGCGCTTTCGGCGCGCGCCCGGCGCCGGGCAGGCCTCGCCCGCTCGTTCCAGAAGACCAACATCTTCCCCGCCCTCACGGTGCGCGAGCAGATCGAACTCGCCGCCCAGGCGGCGGAGCACGACAACACGATCGAGGTGATGCAGGCGCTGGGGCTGGCCGCTCATGCCGACCGCCGCGCCGCCGACATCTCCTATGGCGACCAGCGGCGGGTGGACCTGGCGCTGGCGCTCGTCGGACGACCCTCGGTGCTGCTGCTCGACGAGCCCGCGGCCGGCCTGTCGATGAGCGAATCCATCACCCTGGCCCGCCTTCTGAAGGAGCTGGTGGCGAGCTGGCGCGTCACGGTGCTCATCGTCGAGCACGACATGGACGTCATCTTCTCCATCTCGGACCGCATCACCGTCCTGCATCTCGGCAAGCTTCTGGCCGACGGGCCGGGCGAGGAGATCCGCGCCAATCCCGAGGTGGTGCGGGCCTATCTGGGGACGAGCATCGCATGACCCTGCTCCGCTTCGAAGGCGTCGATGCCTATTACGGTGAGGCCAAGGTGCTCCACGACGTCTCGATCGACGTCGGCCGCGGCGAGCGCGTCGCCATCCTCGGCCGCAACGGCGTCGGCAAGACCACCATGGTCAACGCCTGCACCGGGATCGCGCGGGTGCGCGCCGGCACCATATCTTTTGCCGGCGTACCGATATCGCCGATCCGCCATTTCACCGCGGCACGGTCGGGCATCGCGGTGGTGCCGCAGGGCCGGCGCATCGTCCCCGGCCTGACGGTGCGCGAGAACCTGATGCTCGGCGCGGCCGTCAACCGCAAGGGCCCGTGGACCTTCGAGACGGTCTTCGACCTGTTTCCGGTTCTCGGGGAGCGCGCCGACACGCCGGGCACCGCGATGAGCGGCGGCCAGCAGCAGATGCTCGCCATCGGCCGGGCTCTGATGGCCAATCCCGATCTGCTGATGCTCGACGAACCAAGCGAAGGTCTGGCCCCAG
>CAZEZD010000396.1:466-2982 GCA_964516115.1 uncultured Hyphomicrobiales bacterium | reverse complement strand
GCGGAGGGCGCCCTCGACCTGATAGCCGCCGTCGATCGCTTCGCGGATCTGGAGGACTTCCTGGTCGGTCAGGTCCTGGACCCGGCGCTCGGACGGGATTCCGAGCTTGGCGGCGATCTCGCGCGCCTTGGTGCGGCCGATGCCGTGGATGTAGGTGAGCGCGATCTCGACGCGCTTGTTGGTCGGGATGTTGACGCCCGCGATACGTGCCATGGATATTTTACTCCTGCTCCACAGGCCGCCCGTGGCGAACGGCCCATCTCAGCGCTGCTGCAATCCCGAAACAGCCAAAGCCGACGCGCGCACGAATGCGCCGCCGGATACCGGTGAGCGGGATGCAGGCGAGATAGGTTTCGATTCTCGACATGTCAAGCGGCGGGCGGACGCGTGTCGATAGCGCGTGAAGATGTCCGGATTTTGTAGCACATCGAATGTCCGCTGCTTCTCCTGCTGGGCTTCCTGGATTTGTGGGCGGTGCGAGCACCGCCCACAAATCCGAGCGCCCGCCGCCGAGCGGACTTAAGCGGCTGATCTTGCGGGTCCCTCCTGTTCGATGATGAGAGCGCCGTCGGCGTCGTAGCCGGCGAGGCGCCGGGGGCCGTGATAGATGGCCAGACTGCCATCGCCATATTCGCGCACCTGGACGGCGGCCTTGACGAAGTGGCGGCGATGGCGCTGCTCGGGGATCTGCAGCACCCGGCCCTCGAAGCGGACACAGTTGTCGTTGCCGACGACCCGCTCGTGCTTGATGCACAGCACGCCGGCCAGATCGCCGACGAACGGCACGAACGCCTCGCCTTCCTCGGCCGCCGCCACCGCGAAGCGGTCATTGTGATCGAACATGTAGCTCTCGGCCAAATAGCGGTTGGCCGCCTCAATCGTGGCAATCCCGTTGAGCCGAAAGAGGGGCGGCAGCCGATTTTGCAGCGTGCCGAACACCCGCTCCATCCGGCCGCGTCCTTCAGGGCTGTAGGAGGGGATGTGCTCGATCCCGAGCTCTCCCAGCGCCCGGCCGACCTGGGTCAGCCGATCCTTGTCGACCTTCTCACCGGCCTTGGGCGTGAAGAAGTAGTGGCTGCCGCGATCGGTGTAGAAGGACGAGAACAGACCCCTTCGGTCAATCACCTCACCAAGCCCGCGCAGGCTCGAGAACGTCCCCTCTTCCTCGACGAGGAAGGCCGAGTAGATCTCGCTGGTCGCATCGTCCATCGTGACGATCAGATCCACCGGCGGATGACCCTCGAGCCAGGCGTGGGTCGAGCCGTCCTGGAACAGCATCATCCCCGGCAATGGCCGGCGCTGGCGCTTCTTGCGATGCGCCGATCGCTTCGGCGCCACCCGAACCAGGCCCCGCTGCTGAAGAATCCCCTTCGTCCAGGTGTAGCCCAGATCGAAGCCATCCTTCCGCAGCTCCTCGTGGAAGTGCTTGACCGTGAAATCGAAATAGCGCGTCCGGTACTCATCAACCACCCACTCGATCCGATCCACAGCCACCCGGCGATGCGACACTCTGCCTCGCCGGCGGTCGACAATCCCTTCCGCACCTTCCTCCTCATAACGGTCCCGGAGACGGCGAAAATGACGCTCGCTCATCCCCAATATCTCCGCCGCCCCAAGGCAGCTCAGCTCCCCTGTCCGATAACGCCCAATCGCACCCACAATCCGTGCCATACGTATCTCCGGCAACATACGATCCCCCCGGCCCAAACCGGACAAACCGTCTGCTACGAAAACCGGACATATCGTGTGCTACCAACAGCGCGTGCGCCGCGCCCCTTGACCCCTGCCGCGCGCACCCTAAATCGCCGGCTTGGCACTCACCGACGGAGAGTGCTAACAGTTTCACGACAAAAGGGCCCCGGGCACCAGCCGGCGGCCGATCAAATGAGAAAGGTGAACGCATGAAGTTTCGTCCGTTGCACGACCGGGTGCTCGTCCGCCGAGTCGAGGCCGAGGAGAAGACGGCCGGTGGAATCATCATCCCCGACAGCGCCAAGGAAAAGCCGCAGGAAGGCGAAGTCGTCTCCGTCGGCACCGGCGCGCGCGCCGAGGACGGCACCGTCACCCCGCTGGACGTCAAGGCCGGCGACAAGATCCTGTTCGGCAAATGGTCCGGCACCGAGGTCAAGATCGACGGCGAGGATCTCCTCATCATGAAGGAAAGCGACATCCTCGGGATCGTCGGCTGAATTTGAAACCGCGCGGGCCCTTGGCCAGTGCGAACATTCGGAACATTCAAACCTGAAAGGTAAGCCAACATGGCAGCCAAAGACGTACGTTTTTCGCGCGACGCCCGTGAGCGCATCATGCGCGGCGTCGACATCCTCGCCGACGCGGTGAAGGTCACCTTGGGCCCCAAGGGCCGCAACGTCGTGCTCGACAAGAGCTTCGGCGCGCCTCGGATCACCAAGGACGGCGTCACCGTCGCCAAGGAGATCGAGCTCAAGGACAAGTTCGAGAATATGGGCGCGCAGATGCTGCGCGAAGTGGCCTCGAAGACCAACGACATGGCCGGC
>CAZEZD010000396.1:0-456 GCA_964516115.1 uncultured Hyphomicrobiales bacterium | reverse complement strand
GTCGATCGTCCGCGAGGGCATGAAGTCGGTCGCCGCCGGCATGAACCCGATGGATCTGAAGCGCGGCATCGACATCGCCGTCATCAAGGTGGTCGAGGATCTCAAGGCCCGCTCCAAGCCGGTCTCGGGCTCCAACGAGATCGCCCAGGTCGGAATCATCTCGGCCAATGGCGACACCGTCGTCGGCGAGAAGATCGCCGAAGCGATGGAGAAGGTCGGCAAGGAAGGCGTGATCACCGTCGAGGAGGCCAAGGGCCTCGAATTCGAGCTCGACGTGGTCGAGGGCATGCAGTTCGACCGCGGCTATCTCAGCCCCTATTTCATCACCAACCCCGAGAAGATGTCGGTCGAGCTGACCGATCCCTACATCCTCATCCACGAGAAGAAGCTCTCCAACCTGCAGGCGATGCTCCCGATCCTGGAAGCGGTCGTCCAGTCGGGCCGTCCGCTGCTGAT
>CAZEZD010000395.1:0-2990 GCA_964516115.1 uncultured Hyphomicrobiales bacterium | reverse complement strand
CGGCCGGCCCTCGTGGTCGTAGAGGCATTCGCCCCGCGCGATCACCCAGTGCCAGACGCCGTCATGACCAAGGAGGCGATACTCCTCCGAAGACTTGTCCTTGTCGGCAATCGCGCGGGCGAGAGAATCGCGCACCCGCTGGATGTCGTCCGGATGAACCGCCCCGAGGAAATCCTCGATGGGCATGCCCTGGTCCGCGCCGCGCGCCCGGCTGCCGAGCAGTTGCGCCAGACGCGCGTCGGGAAAGAAGAGGTCGGAGGCGATGTGCCAGTCGAAGGTGCCGATCATGCCGGCGGAGTTCAGCGCGAAGGCGAGCCGCTCGCGGCTGCGGATCAGCTCCTGCTCCGCGCGCACGCGCAGGGTGGTTTCGGTGACGATGCCGAGCACCGCGACCGGAAAGCCGTTGTCGTCCATGACCGGGCTGTAGTGCAGGTCGAACCAGACATCCTCCGGGCCGCCGTTGCGATAGAGCACGAAGGGCTGGTCCCGGTAAGACAGGGCCGCGCCGGCAAGGCACGAGCGCACCACATTGTCGTTGAAGTCGGCGGCCTCAGGCCAGGCCTCGCGCACGCCCTGGCCCAGAAGTCCAGGATGGCGCGATCCCGACATCCCGGCATAGGCGTCGTTGTAGATCAGAATGCCCGCCGGTCCGACGAGGAGGGCCTGGGGAACAGGGGAGCGGAGGATCGTCATGGTCACGGCCCGCAAGGCGATGGGCCATGTGCAGACGGGTCCAAGGGGGGTGGAGGCCCAGTCGAAGCTGGCGACGAGACGACCGCATTCGCCGCCATGGTTTGCGAGCAGGTCTTCCCAGTCGATCCTGGCGATCATTGCTTCTCTTGCCGTTGTCGATGTCATTGCCGCTTTCGGACAGCCACTGCAGGGTTTCCGGCTGAGGACAGCCATCGTGGAAGGCCGGGCGTCCCGCCGGGCGGCCTCTCATCGCCCGAAGGCGCTCCTTCACATGGTCAGGGAAATCCGGCACCTGTGAGGCGCCTTTCCGCGCGGACGCCAGTGTCGGCGCGCGGTAATGGTCGACTGCGCGAGGCCGTTACGCCAGCAACCCGCAGCGGCGGAAGCCGTGCGGGTTGCGGAGACGACCAGTCGGCAGGAAGAAGCCCTGCCGGCATCAGGCCCTGCGTATCAGGCCGGCGACGATCGAGACGACGAAGAGGACGATCGCCACCCAGAACAGCATCTGCGCGCCGCCCATGGCAGTCCCGGCGACGCCGCCGAAGCCGAGGAAGGCCGCGACGAGCGCGACGACGAGAAAAACGATGGCCCAGTGCAGAAGGGAACCCATGGCTTGCTCCTGATGTGGTTGTGACGGGACCTTTGCGATCCCGGCGACATGGAAATGTCTGCCGATCAACGTCGCATTCCGACCCGGGTTCCCTATGTCAGTCATGGAACTTCGCGCCGGCCGTGACGTTTGGCGTAACGCGGGCGCGTCCGGGACGGACGGTGTCCGGCGTGCATGGGGACGGAGAGACGCGACATCATGGTTGACCGCCCGCCCCTTGCCGACCTGCTTCTCCCCGCCACTGCCGACCGCATCATCCTGCGAGACCAGTCGATGCCGGGCAAGCTGATGCGTAGCCAGACGATTCATCACCATGAGTGACGGTCGCGCCGTGACGGAGGTGAGCGGGCAGGACCCGTCCCCGCAGATGCAGTTGCATGCTCCGGATGAAGGCGGCGAGCGCAGGCGCCTGCATGCATTGCGGGTGCGGCTGCTGCTTCTGGTCGCCGGCATCGCCATCCCGCTGCTGGCGCTGGCCCTCGGCGCCGTGTGGCAGGCCAACCGCAGCGAGCGGGCCCGGATGGAGACGCGCCTCGTCGAGCAGGCCCGGGCCATCGCCGCCAGCGTCGACGCCGATATAAAGCAGGCCGAGGTTTATCTGCGGGCGCTGGCCTCATCGCCCTCGCTCGCCAGCGGCGACTGGCTGTCCCTCTACCAGCAGGCGGCGAGGTCGACCCGGCGCGGCACCTACGTCGCCATTCTGGACGAGCAGGGACGACGGCTTCTCAACACCTATTTCCCCGTTGGCGCGGGCGGCATCAGCCTCACGCCGACCAGCGGCCTCGATATCGTGCGGCGGGCGATGGCGGGTGATCGCCTGGCGATCTCGGGAATTCTGACGGGCGACGCGATCGGCGAGCCGGCCGTCGTCGCGGCCGTGGGAGCCGCGACTCGGTCTGGCCAGCGAGTGGTGGTCGCTCTCATCATTCCTTCCGCGGTGCTGGCCGAAGCGCTGCAGGCCCAGAACCTTCCCGCCGACTGGATCTCGGCCATTCTCGATGCCGATGGCCGCGTGGCGGCACGGTCCCGCGACGGTGCGCGCTTTGTTGGGACACCGGCGGTGGCGGCGGTCCGCCAGGCCCTGGCTAACGAGGCGAGCGGGCTGATCCATGCCCGGACGGTGGAGAATCTGGCGGCGAGCCTGGCGGTTGCCCGTGCGCCGGAAAGCCGTTTCGCGGCGGTCATCGCGATCCCCGAAGCGGTGTTCGGACGCAGCTTCGCCTCGATGCTCGGACCGGTCGCGCTGATCGGCATCGGCCTCATCCTCGCGGCTATGGCCATCGCCGTGCTGGCCGCGAGCCGCATCCTCTCCGCCGTGCGCCGGGGTTATGCGGAAGAGCGCAGCCTGCGTGACGAGGTGACGGAGAACCTACGGGTGGTGGACGCCGAGCTGCAGCGCAGCGAGCGGCGTTTCCAGACGATTGCCGACGCCATGCCGCAGCTCGTCTGGTCGACGCTGCCCGACGGCTACCACGACTACTTCAACCAGCGCTGGTACGAGTTCACGGGCATGACGCCCGGATCGACCATGGGCGAAATCTGGAACGATCTCCTCCATCCCGACGACCGGGAGCGCGCCGCCAGGCGCTGGCAGCATTCGCTCGACACCGGCGAGCCCTACGAGATCGAGTACCGGTTCAAGTCGGGCGATGGCGCCTACCGCTGGTTCATCGGCCGCGCCGTGCCG
>CAZEZD010000394.1:2236-3005 GCA_964516115.1 uncultured Hyphomicrobiales bacterium | reverse complement strand
GCGATCCAGTCCTTCTTGGCCGGCGAGCCGAAGCCGTAGAGCGAGAAGTTCATGCCGATCTCGCCGACGCCGCCGAGCGGGCAGAAGACGAGTTCCTCGGCGGGGCCGTGGGGGAGGCGTCTGGTCATGTCAGTGCACCGTCGCCGGCAGGGTCGGCACGACTTCGCCCACCGTCACCGCCTCGCGCCCGTCCGGCGTGTCGAGGAGCAGCCGCCCCAGCGGGTCCAGCCCCACGAAAATCCCCTCGATCCGCCGGTCGTCGGTTCTCACCACCAGATGGCCTCCCAGATTGTGCGCCCGGGCGATCCACCCGGCGCGGATCGCGTTGAAACCGTCACCCCGCCGCCAGATGGCGAGCGCGGTGACCATGGAGCGGCTGAGCGCCGCAAAGACGGCGTCGCGCGACACGTCGATGCCGGCGGCCTGCAGGGATATCGTCGGATAGGGCATGCCCTCGGGATGGCGCGTAATGTTGACGCCGATGCCGATGGCGACCTGCGTGGTCGAACCGCGCGTCGTCGCTTCGATCAGCGTGCCCGACACCTTGGCGCCGTCGAGCAGCGCATCGTTCGGCCACTTCACCTTGAAGCGCGCCTCCAGGTCCGGCGCGAGGGTCAGCAGCGCATCGTCCAGCGCCAGCGCGGTGACGAAACACAGTTCGGCAATACGCGGCGCCGGAGCGGGATCGGTCAGGAGCAGCGTCGCGAAGAGATTGCCCTCGAAGCCCGCCCAGTCGCGTCCGCGCCGCCCCCTGCCCGCCACCTGCCGG
>CAZEZD010000394.1:0-2226 GCA_964516115.1 uncultured Hyphomicrobiales bacterium | reverse complement strand
GACCCACGTCGGGCGCGTCTCGCCGGCCCCTCCGCGCGCCAGCGCCTCGGCGTTGGTCGAACCGACTTCGGTCAGATGGAGGAGGTGATAGCCAGCCGCCGCGGCGGTGTCGGAAAGGGTCAGCACGGAACTCTGCTTCTTGGGTCGTCAATACGGGCGGATGGCACGCAACGGTCGTCGCCGGGCCGGCAAGCCGTCCAGGCGGCAGTCCTATATGCGGCTAAAGGCCGGGACAAGCCCGACCTTCCCGATACGCGGCATGAGCCGCAACAGTTCGGTCATCCGGCTCAGAAGAGCGAGCGCGCCGCAGCGGCCGCGGCCGCGACGAGCGGCGCCGGATAGAGGACGAAGAAGGTATTGAACAGGGCGGAGGCCACCAGAACCGTCTTCAGCTCCAGCCGCACCGGCGAGAAGGCCGGCGCCGGCTCGTCGAAATACATCAGCTTCACGATGCGCAGATAGTAGTAGCAGCCGACCACGCTGGACAGCACGCCGATGACGGCGAGCGTGTAGAGCTTGGCCTCGATGGCCGCCGAGAAGACGTACCACTTGGCGAAGAAGCCGGCGAGCGGCGGGATGCCGGCGAGCGAGAACAGCAGCGCCGCGAGCGCCGCCGCCATCAGCGGATTGGTGCGCGACAGTCCCGCGAGGTCGTCGATGGTCTCCACCGCCTCGTCGCCGCGCCGCATCGCCGTGATGCAGGCGAAGGTGCCGAGCGTCATGATCATGTAGATGGCGATGTAGGCCGCAACGCCCTGCACGCCGGTGGCCGTGCCCGCCGACAGGCCGACCAGCGCGAAGCCCATGTGGCCGATGGAGGAATAGGCCATCAGCCGCTTGATGTTGGTCTGGCCGATGGCCGCGAAGGCGCCGAGCAGCATGGAGCCGACCGACACGAAGACGACGATCTGCTGCCACTGGTGCGTGGCAGCCGGGAAGCCCGTGGTCAGCGCCCGGGCGAAGATGGCGATGGCGGCGACCTTCGGCGCGGCGGCGAAGAAGGCCGTCACCGGCGTCGGTGCGCCCTCATAGACGTCGGGCGTCCACATGTGGAACGGCACCGCCGAGACCTTGAAGGCCATGCCCGCGATCAGGAAGACGAGGCCGAAGACGAGGCCGAGCCCGATCGGGCCGCCCTTGAGCGCCGTGGCGATGCCCGCGAACTCCACCGTGCCGGTGAAGCCGTAGATCAGCGAGCAGCCGTAGAGCAGCATGCCGGAGGACAGCGCCCCGAGAACGAAGTATTTCAGGCCGGCTTCCGTCGATTTGGCATTGTCGCGGTGGATCGAGGCGATGACGTAGAGCGCCAGCGACATGAGCTCGAGGCCCATGTAGAGCGCGATGAGGTCGCCCGCCGAGATCAGCACGCCCATGCCGGTGGTCGACAGGAGGATGAGGATCGGGAACTCGAACTTCTCGATCTTCTCGCGCCTGAGGAAGTCCTGCGACATCATCAGGGCGACCGCCGCGCCGAGGAAGGCCAGAACCTTCATGTAGCGGGCGAAGGCGTCGAACACGAAGGAGGCGCCGAAGGCGGTGCGCGGCGCGCCGCCGATCATCATCACCGCGGCCGCGGCCGCGACGAGCAGCACGATGGAGACGGTCGTCACGGTTCCGGCGGAGCGCTCGCCGACGAAGGCGCCGTACATGAGCAGCGCCATGGCGCCGAGCGCCAGGATCATCTCGGGCAGGATGGGGACGAAGTCGAGGACCGGAGCATTCATCGTCGGCACCGTCAGCGCGGCGGAACGGCAGCGGCCGTGCGGGCCGCTCCGTTCGCCTGTTTGTAGGATTCCACCAGCGCGTTCACCGCGACCTCGGAGGTCGCGAGGATCGGACGCGGATAGACGCCGAAGAAGATCGTCAGCACCACCAGCGGGACGAGGATCGTCAGCTCGCGGCGGTCGACGTCGGTGATGGCCTTCAGCGAGGGCTTGGTCAGTTCGCCCCAGATCACCTGGCGGTAGAGCCAGAGCGCATAGCAGGCCGAGAGGATGACGCCGGTGGCAGCGAGGAAGGCCGCCTTGGTGGAGGCCTTGAACGTGCCCATGAGCGTCAGGAATTCGCCGACGAATCCCGAGGTGCCGGGAAGGCCGACATTGGCCATGGTGAAGACCATGAAGATGACGGCGTAGATCGGCATGCGGTTCACGAGGCCGCCATAGGCGGCAATCTCGCGGGTGTGCATGCGGTCATAGACGACGCCGACGCAGAGGAAGAGCGCGC
>CAZEZD010000393.1:0-3049 GCA_964516115.1 uncultured Hyphomicrobiales bacterium | reverse complement strand
CGCCTTCTCCACCGGCGCCGTCTTCGACATCTCCGGCGGCCGCGCGGTGTACTGAGCCATGGTGCCGCGGGCCGATCCCGGCTGGCCCTTGCGGCGCGCCCTTGTGCGGTGCAACATCACGGCGACGTCATGACGGAGCCTCCCCTGAGCGATCTCAGTCTCACCATCGCCATCGTCGATGAAAGCCGCTCGCGCGCGGCCATCATCGAGGAGGGACTGCGCGATGCGGGCTATGTCCGCATCGTCCACATCGACGAGATGACGAACCTGCTCGCGCGCCTCTATGCGACCGATCCCGACGTCGTCGTCATCGATCTGGAGAACCCCTCGCGCGATGTCCTCGAACAGCTCTTCCAGGTCTCCCGGCTGGTGAAGCGCCCGGTCGCCATGTTCGTCGACCAGTCCGACACCGGCATGATCAACAAGGCGATCGAGGCCGGCGTCTCCGCCTATGTGGTGGACGGGCTGAAGAAGGAGCGGGTGAAGTCGATCCTCGACATGTGCGTCGCCCGCTTCCACGCCTATGCGCGGCTGCAGGCCGAACTCGACCAGGCGAAGTCGGCCCTCGAGGAGCGCAAGATCGTCGAGCGGACCAAGGGCCTCCTGATGAAGCACAAGGGCATCTCCGAGGAGGAGGCCTATGCCCAGTTGCGCCGGCGCGCCATGAACGAGAAGAGGAAGCTGGGGGAGATCGCGCAGGCGGTGGTCACCGGACTGGAGATGCTGGGATGAAACGGATCACCATCGGCTTCATCCCGCTCACCGACGCAGCCCCGCTGATCGCCGCCCACGAGCGCGGCTTCGCCGAGGCGGAAGGCCTCGCTTTCGATCTCGTGCGCGAAGTTTCCTGGGCGAATATCCGCGACAAGCTCTCCATCGGCCTGTTCGATGCCGCCCACATGCTCACCCCGTTGGCGCTGGCGAGCGCGCTCGGCATCGGCCATGTGAAGGTGCCGATGATCGCCCCGGTGACGCTGGCGCTGAACGGCAATGCCATCACCCTGTCGGCGGCCTTCGTCCGCGAGCTCGGCGGCCTGCCGGAGGACCCGGTGGCGGCGCTGCCGCTGATCGCCGCGGCGATCAGGCGGCGCGAGAGCGCCGGGCTGAACCCGCCGGTCTTCGCCAGCACCTTTCCGTTCTCGACCCACAACTACATCCTGCGCGCCTATCTGGCTGCCGGCGGCATCGATCCCGACCGCGACGTCCAGCTCGTCGTCATCCCGCCGCCGCTGATGGCGGGCTCGCTGGAAAAGGGCCTGATCGACGGGTTCTGCGTGGGGTCGCCGTGGAACTCGGTGGCCGTGGACCGCGGCGCCGGACACATCCTCGCGCCGAGTTCGGCCCTGTTCTCGCGCATCCCGGAGAAGACACTCGCTATCGGCGACGCGCTCGCCACCTCCGACCCGGAGACGCTGCGCGCCGTCATCGCCGCCACCGTCAAGGGCGCCGCCTGGTGCGCCGACCCCGCCAATGCGCTCGAACTGGCGGCCATCCTGTCGGCGCCGCACTATCTGAGCGTCGCGGCCCCGCTCGTGCTGCGCACCATCGAGGGCCGGCTGATCTTCACGCCCGGCGGACCGTCGCATGCCGTCCCGGATTTCATCCGCTACGACGTTCCTGGCGCGACGCGGCCCGATGCCGGACGCTACGCCTGGCTCTACGCCCAGATCGTGCGCTGGGGCCAGACGCGCTTCGACCCGGCCGCGCGCGCCAAGATCGGGGCGCTGATCCGCACCGACCTGTTCGACGCCGCCGTCCCCGGCGCCGTCGCGGATCCGGCTCCCGATCCGGTTGGAAGCATCCTGGAGCCCGCCTTCGATCCTGCCGATCTCGGCGGCTATCTGGCGCGCTTCGATGCCCGGGGTCTGCCGAAGTCGGCTGCCTGAGCCACGTTTGCGCTGCACAATGAAGTGGCAGGCGCCGGACGATCTGGCGTCGATTCAGCCGCGGACGGCGTCGCAGTGCTCTTCGCCGACAGTCTGGAACGTTGAAAAACAACACTTTCGATCACCCTCGACCAGTTGGCACGGCCCTTGAATGGGTAAAGGCGAAGGTTTGGCTGTGATGGCCGGACCCCGGTCCAATGATGGGCCGATCAGCAACGCCGCTGACAAATGTCCGACGAGCCGCCCGCAAGCCAGGGCCGGCAGCTTCAGGACCTTTGTCGGCGGTTTTTTTGTGCCCGGAGCCAACCGGGCAGCATGGGGAAGCCAGCCGGATGCGGCACGCCGCGTCCGGAACCGAGGACCGAAATCAACCCGCGCCAATGGCCGCCACCGGGACCTGACGAATGACAAAGACCTTGCAGGACACGTCCCTCATCTCCGCGCGCCGGCTCGACCGTCGCAGCTTCCTCAAGTCGACCGCCGCCACGGCGGCGCTGTTCTCGGCGGCCAGGGCCGCGTTTCCCGGCGGCGCCTTCGCGCAAGGAGCGGGCCCCGAGGTGAAGGGCACCAAGCTCGGCTACATCGCCCTCACCGACGCCGCGCCGCTCATCATCGCCAAGGAGAAGGGCTTCTACGCCAAGCACGGCGTGCCCGACATGGACATCGCCAAGCAGGCCTCCTGGGGCGCGACGCGCGACAACATGGCGCTCGGCACCAAGGCCAACGGCATCGACGGCGGCCACATCCTCCGGCCGAAGACCCACCTCTACACCACCGGCAAGGTGATGCAGAACGGCCAGCCGCTGCCGATGTACACGCTCCTCAACCTCAACGAGGACGGCCAGTCGATCTCGATCTCGAACGAGTATCGCGACCTCGCCATCAGCAAGGACGCCGCGCCGCTGAAGGCCGCCTTCGAGCGCAAGAAGGCGCAGGGCAAGGACCTCACCGCCGCAATGACCTTCCCCGGAGGCACCCACGACCTGTGGATCCGCTACTGGCTCGCCGCCGGCGGAATCGACCCCGACAGCGACATCAAGGTGATCGTGGTGCCGCCGCCTCAGATGGTGGCGAACATGAAGGTCGGCACCATGGATTGCTTCTGTGTCTGCGAGCCCTGGAACCTGCAATTGATCCACCAGAACATCGGCTACACCGCGATC
>CAZEZD010000392.1:0-3057 GCA_964516115.1 uncultured Hyphomicrobiales bacterium | reverse complement strand
GTGGTAGAGGAACTCGGCGACGATGGGGCCGAAGGCATAGGGCAGCGGCGCCATCGCCGAGAGCAGGCCGAAGAGGCGGACGAAGCGTTCACGCGTCAGCCGCGTCGTGCCATAGGTCATGACCGGCGCGTGGAACAGTGCGAAGCCAGTGCCTTGGACGAGGCGCGAGGCGAGCGAGCCGAGGACGCTCTCATGGGTGAAGTAGAGGCTGAGGAAGCCCAGCGCCGTCAGCACGGCGCCGATGCGCACGGTCTGCAGAAGCCCTATGCGGTTGGCGAGCGGGCCGGAGAACAGGCTCATCAGCACCAGCGGGATGCCATAGACGGCGATCAGCAGGCCGATGTCGCGATGGGCGAACCCCGCCTGCTCCCAGACGACGGCGAGCAGCACGGACTGCTGGTTGGTCATGGCGGTCAGGAAGATGATCGCCGCCAGGCGGATGAATTCGGAGCGGGCGGAGCTGTCGACGAATCCGCGCGGGGGCCCGGCGGCCGGCGCGCCGGTCACGCCTTCTTCCCCCATCGCCCGGCATCGTCCTGCTGCCAGTAGGTGCAGTCATGCCCAGCCGAGCGTGCCGTCTTCCAGTGTGCGCGCGCCTGATCGAGAGCATCGGGATCGTTACCGTCGAAGAGCAGTACGATCCGCTCGTAGGTCTCCATGTCGGCAGGCAGCGGGGCGCCGTCGACGAGGAAGCGGACCGATCCACCGTTGGCGCGCCCGGAGCCGGAGGCGATCAGGACAGGCTGCAGCGCGGCATCCGCCTCGCGGTCCGTGCCGTGCGGCAGGAAGCTCGCATCGTCAAAGGTCCACAGCAGGGCGTCGAGCGCCTCGACGCGCTCAGGCGAGGTCGCCTCGACGACGACTTTCCAGCCCCGTTCCACCGATTTTTCGAGCAGCACCGGCAAGACCCTTTCGAGCGGCTGGTTCTGCAAATGGTAGAACAGGATGTCGGTCACGGAACTCACCTTCCCGATCACGTTATCTGGCAGCCTCTTTTCATGTAAGCAGCAGATGCACATACCAACTGAGCGTCGAATGCAGCGCACGCAGATGGTTCTTGCCGAGCGAAGTCCGGGAGAGACGCAAACGCCCTTCGGTTGCATCCCAATCGTAATACCCCTGATGCGAGAATATTCCCAATTGCTAGACTAGGGCAATGAGAGGGATCCAATCGTTTGCCGTTCTGTTGTTGCTGTGCGTCTCTGCTGGCGCAACGGAGTGTAACCGTCCTCAGAGCGGATGCATCGCTTGCTCCGATGGGCGACTGATCTGTGCGCTGCCTCCTGGTGAGCCTGTGACGCAGCCGGGGCAGGAGCCGCCTCCCTTAGCGCCCCTGCGTCCATCGCCGCTGATCGATTTGCGGCTGAACCAACACGAGCTGCTCCTACAGAATCGCTCTGTTGTTCGCCCTTCCGCGCCCGGCGGCTAATTCGTTGAGAAAAAAGCAATGTTCTCGTCAAAGTTCACTTCCGCGGCATCTTGGAGCGAACTGCTCCTCCACGTGGAGAATTTATTCTTCTTCTTCTTTGCTCCGTTCCTGCTCCAGATCGTCCTTATTGCAATCCTTCTGATCGTGTCACGTCGGATACTACCGATCGCTCATAACCTGATCACCCCCATTTCCCTGACATTTGCTATTGCGGGAATTGTAGTTGGCTACTTTGTCGGCGCCAGTCGGCAGCCTGTGGTGGCAGCACTGCTGCCTGCCATCCTGACCCTGATCGGGGCGATCGCTGCATACGCCTTTGGCAAGGACTCACTCGTCGAACTCCGGCCTGTCGTGGGATATGCGCTGGCAGCGCTGATGCTAGGCGCTCTGTCAGGCACAGTCCACGGTCAGTCAGTCCGAGCAGTTGCCCTAGCCGCCGAGGAAATCCAAAATCAGCAGAAAGAAGCAATGAACCGCCGCTACGAGGAATGGCGGCTCAACTATGAGCGCGTCGAGCTTCCTCTGAGGCTTGAAACCTTACGCAAACAACTCGGCCTGCCCGCCATACAGACGCCGCCAACGCCACGGCCGCCGAGTTAGGATCAGCGCTCGTAGCTGTCCGCCACCAGCCTGTCGAGCAGCCTCACCCCCCAGCCCGCACCCCAGGAGCGGTTGAGGTCGCCCTTGGTCGAGTTCATCGCCGTGCCGGCGACGTCGAGGTGGGCCCATGGCGTGTCGCCGACGAATCGCTGCAGGAACTGCGCCGCGGTGATGGCACCGCCATAGCGCCCCCCGGCGTTCTTCATGTCGGCGAACTGGCTGTCCATCAGCTTGTCGTATTCGGGGGTCAGCGGCATGCGCCAGACCTTCTCGCCGGTGGCGAGACCCGCTTCGGAGAGCCCATTCGCGAGATCGTCGTTGTTGGAGAAGAGGCCGGCATGTTCCTGGCCGAGGGCCACCATGATGGCACCGGTGAGGGTCGCCAGATTTACCATGGCCTTCGGCTTGAAGCGGTCCTTGGCATACCAGAGGATGTCCGCGAGCACGAGGCGGCCCTCGGCGTCGGTGTTGATCATCTCGATGGTCTGGCCCGACATGGAGGTGAGGATGTCGCCGGGGCGATAGGCGTTGCCGTCGGGCATGTTCTCGACCAGGCCGATGATGCCTACCACGTTGACGCGCGCCTTGCGGGCGGCCAGCGCATGCATGGCGCCGACGACGGCGGCGGCGCCGCCCATGTCGCCCTTCATGTCCTGCATGCCCTCGCCGGGCTTCAGCGAAATGCCGCCGGAATCGAAGGAGACGCCCTTGCCGACGAGGCAGACCGGCGCCTCGCCGTCCTTGCCGCCGTCCCAGCGCATGACGACGACCTGGCTGTCGCGGGCCGAGCCCTGGCCGACGGCCAGCAGCGCGCCCATGCCAAGCTTCTTCATCTCCTTCTCGCCAAGAATCTCGACGTCGACCCCGAGCCGCGACAGCACCGCCGCCCGCCTGGCGAACTCGACCGGGAACAGCACGTTCGGCGGTTCATTGACGAGATCGCGGGCGAGATCGACGCCGTCGGCGATGGCCTCGCGCGCCTTGAAGGCCTTGCGGGCCGCCTTTTCGTCGGCGACGAGCAGCGTCAC
>CAZEZD010000391.1:0-3068 GCA_964516115.1 uncultured Hyphomicrobiales bacterium | reverse complement strand
CGCTGGCCCCACCGATGCGCGGCGCCAACGGCGTTCTCGCAGCGGCGCTCGACCCGGACAGGCTTCACGCGGCCCTCGCCGGCCGGTTCGACGCCCAGGACTATTTCTCCTCGGCCCCCAAGGCCCTCGCCATCCGGGCGATTGCCGAAGCGCTGAACGAGGACGAGGCGCGCAAGGCCGGCAAACTGGGGAAGGCCGACCTCGTCGCCTTCGCGGTCGGGAATGCGCCGCCGACAGGCTGGCTGCCGCCGGAGCTGCGGGCGGCGACCTACACCGGCCCGGGCGCGGTGCCGCCGGCCGCCGAATCCCCGGCCCCTGGCGGCGACGATGACGATCATTTCACCGACGGTGACGCGGCCGAGGACGGCCTCGATGGCGAGTTCGACGACGAACAGGAAGCCGCGTGATGGCCGGCCGGCCGCCACCGGGCCATGGCCTGACGCCCAGGGGCCGGCTCTGGTTCGCGGCCGGCCTCGCCGCCTTCATCATCTACTGGGGCGCGACCTTCGCCGCGCTCTTCCTCGGCTGGATCTGAACTGGAGGAATGGCATGTCGGCAGCGGCGCAACGGCACAACGACATCGCCGGCGACCTCGTCAAGCAGCTCGTCCGCGGCACGATCGGCGCCGGCGGCGACGCCACCGAGACGCTCGTCGTTCTGGAATCGGTCCTCGTCGGCACCTGCCTTGCGCTTGTCAGGCTCGGCGGCGACGAGCCGGTTCTCGACGTCGTCACCGAACGCGCCCGCGCCCGGCTCGCCGAGCTGCGCCTGAAGGACATCGAACCTAAGGGGAGAGGGTGATGCTCACGCGTCGATTCATCCTGGCCGCCGCGGCGGCCACCGCAGCAGCAGCCGCTCTGCCGGCTGGCGCGGCCACGGCGCTTGTCGCGTCCCCGCCGCCGCGCACTTGGTATGCCATTCTCTGGGACGAGAACGCCGTGATGGTTTCGGCCGGCTCGCACGACGAGGCCATCCTCAACTGGCTCGAGGACTACACGGGGCTCCGTACCTGCAAAACCGGCCGGGCCGATGACGACTGCGACTGCGAGTTCTGCTCGTCGCGCGCGCAGATTATCGACGCCTATCATGACCCCTCCCTCGACGGACGCGAGGAGGTGACCCAGCTCGACTACTTCAACGCCGGCTTCGGCGTGTGCTGTCAGGGGTGCGAAGAGCCCTACGCGTACAAGAACAACGGCGGGCGCATCATCGACGGCACCGTCTTCTGCGACGAGTGCGCAACCGAAGAGCGGAACCGGGCCGAG
Organism: uncultured Hyphomicrobiales bacterium; assembly: GCA_964516115.1. Lineage (GTDB taxonomy): Bacteria > Pseudomonadota > Alphaproteobacteria > Rhizobiales > Phreatobacteraceae > Phreatobacter. Next base: position 1,803 of record CAZEZD010000391.1, on the reverse strand, counting down.
ATCGAGGCAGAACTCGCGGCCGAGGACGCAGCCGATGCCGCCCGCGGGCTCGTCACCCGCGCGATCGGCACCGTGATGCGCGAGGAGATGACACATGGCTGACCAGCGCGACACAGGCATCTCATGGACCGACGAGACGTGGAACCCGGTCGTCGGCTGCTCCATCGTCTCGCCCGCCTGCACCCACTGCTACGCCATGGCCATGGCCGCGCGCATCGAGCGGATGAGCGGCGGCAAGACCCACTACGCCGGCACGACGAAAGTCGTGAACGGCAAGCCGGTCTGGACCGGCAAGCTCGCGCTGGCACCTGATCACATCCTCACCGCGCCGCTGCGCTGGAAGCGCCCGCGGCGGGTCTTCGTCAACTCCATGTCCGACCTGTTCCACGAGGAGATGCCGGAGGAGTGGATCGACCGCGTCTTCGCCGTCATGGCGCTGGCGCCGCAGCACACGTTCCAGATCCTGACGAAGCGGCCGCAGCGGATGCGAGCCTACCTGACCAAGGACTGGGCCGCCGCGACTCGCCGACATGTCGAGGGCCTGACCTTGCCGACATTCTCCAGGGCGACAGCCGACACGCAGGATCGTCTTCGCCGCTACACCTCGCCAGGCTTCCCGCACCCGCTGGAGAACGTCTGGCTGGGCGTCACGGCCGAGGACCAGGCCCGCGCCGACGAGCGTATCCCGATCCTGCTGTCGACGCCGGCCGCCGTGCGCTTCGTCTCGGCCGAGCCGCTGCTCGGGCCGATCCAGCTAGCCGAGATTCGACCCGACCTCACCATGATGATCAACGCGCTGACCGGCGTGGGCCGGCACCTTCTCGGCTACGCCGGCCAAGTCGCTGGCCTCGACTGGGTCATCGCCGGCGGCGAGAGCGGCCCCGGCGCCCGACCGACGCACCCAGACTGGGTCCGGTCGATCCGCGACCAGTGCGCCGAAGCCGGGGTCGCCTTCCATTTCAAGCAGTGGGGCTGCTGGGCACCGAACGAAACAGGCCACCCGATCACCGGCCAGCCGACAAGCGGGCGCAGCCATGGCCAGTTTGTGTCTCACACCTTCGCTGACGGTGTGCTGATGAACCGGACGACGGTGACGATGGCCGGCCGCACCCTCGACGGCAAGATCCACGACGCCTTTCCGGAGGTGCCATGAGCCGCGAGCTGCGCCCGGATCCGCTGTCCTACCCCCCGCGCGGCATGAGCCGCGACGAGGCGGCGCGCTATGTCGGCGTCAGCGCCACCAAGTTCGACGACCTGGTGGCCGACGGCCGCATGCCCCAGCCGAAGCGCATCGACGGCCGCGTGGTCTGGGACCGGCTGCGCCTGGACGCCGCCTTTTCCGAGCTGGACGAGCGCGTCAACGTCATCGACGCCTTGAAGGGCCGCGGCCGGGCTGCTTGAGTAGCGGCCGAGGAACACGCCCCATGGCCGCCCCCCGCCCCTATCTCTCGTCCTTCACCGATCGCCACGGCATTCTGCGCTGGCGCTTCCGCCGCGCCGGCAAGTCTGTCTATCTCGCCGGGCAGCCGGGCGAGCCGGCTTTCGAGGCCGAGTATGAGGCCCTTCTCGCCGGCGTCCCGCCGAAGCGCGCCGAGGTCCGCCCCTTGCCCGGCGCCACTGTACCCCGCTCGTTCCGCGCCGCCTGGCGCATCGCCCAGAAGGACCCGGCCTGGAAACGCAACACGCCGGAGACCCGGGCGCGCCACGACGCCATCGTCGAGGCCTTCCTCACCTCAGCCGTTGCGGCCGGCAGCGACATGGACTGGGCCGACGTGCCGGTGGAGGATCTCCGACGGCGCCACG
>CAZEZD010000390.1:0-3075 GCA_964516115.1 uncultured Hyphomicrobiales bacterium | reverse complement strand
GTCGGCATGCAGCCGAGCGCGACCTACGCCGATCTCGACTTCTGAGCGATCCGGCCGCGCTGCGCGCCGCCATCACGGAGAAGGCAGCGGCCGAGGGCTTCGACGCCATCGGCTTCACCCGGCCCGACGCCATCCCGCACGCGCCCGCCCGCCTGGCCGAGGCCATCGCCGCCGGCCGTCACGGTTCCATGGCCTGGATGGAGGAGAGCGCGCCGCGCCGCGGCGACCCCCGCATCCTCTGGCCGGAGGGGCGATCGATCATCATGCTCGGGGTCAATTACGGCCCCGACGAGAACCCGCTCGACGGCCTGAAGGACCGCGATTGTGGGCTGATCTCCGTCTATGCGCGGGGCGACGACTACCATGACCTCATCAAGGCGCGGCTCAAGGCTGTGGGCCGGTGGCTTGCCGAGGAGACGGGCTGCGCGCTGAAGGTCTTCGTCGACACTGCGCCCCTGATGGAAAAGCCGCTGGCGGCTGCCGCCGGCCTCGGCTGGCAGGGCAAGCACACCAATCTCGTCTCGCGCCGGTTCGGCTCCTGGCTCTTCCTCGGCGCCATCATGACGACGCTGGAGATCGCGCCCGACGTGCCGGAGGAGGACCGCTGCGGCTCCTGCCGTGCCTGCCTCGACATCTGCCCGACCGCGGCCTTTCCCGCGCCCTACCGCCTCGATGCCCGCCGCTGCATCAGCTACCTCACGATCGAGAACAAGGGGCCGATCCCGCGCGAATTCCGCAAGGCCATGGGCAACCGCATCTATGGCTGCGACGACTGCCTCGCCGCCTGTCCCTGGAACAAGTTCGCCTCCGAGGGTCGGGAGATGAAGCTGGCCGCCCGCGAGCACCTGAAGCGCCCCGCCCTCGCAGACCTTTCGCGCCTCGACGACGCCGCCTTCCGCGCCCTGTTCACCAAGAGCCCGGTGAAGCGGGTCGGCCGCGACCGCTTCCTGCGTAATGTGCTGATCGCCATCGGCAACAGCGGCGACCGGTCGCTGGCCAAGACTGCCGAGGCACTGCTGGAAGACGCGTCGCCACTGGTGCGCGGCGCAGCTGTCTGGGCCTTGCGGGAACTCGATCCGGCGCGTCTGCCGGCCGGGCCTCCTGCCGGAGAACAACACCCCGACGTGCTGGCGGAATGGGCGTGAACCGGGCCTGACGCCCTCTCACTCCGCCGCCATCGATCCCTTCAGCGGCAGCTTGGCGAGCGGCGGCGGCGCCGTCGCTTCGTCGAACTCCAGCGCCTCGATGCGCCCGCCGCGCTTGGCGATCTTGTCGGCCGAGGTCAGGATCTGGCCGAGGTCATCTTGGGCCTGGCCGAAGTGCTTCTGCAGGTTGAGGACGCGGTCGGTGAGACGGGTGACGTCGTCGAGGAGGTGCGAGACCTCCTTCTGGATGACGCGGGCCTCCTCGCGCATCCGCTCGTCCTTGAGAAGGCCCTGCACCACCTGAACCGCGAGCATCAGCAGGGATGGCGAGACGACCAGCACGCGGGCGCGGAAGGCCTTCTGCATGACGTCGTCGAAATGCTCGTTGAGGTCGGCATAGATGCCCTCCGACGGCACGAACATCAGCGCCATGTCCTGCGTCTCGCCGGGGATGAGGTATTTCTCCGAGATATCCTTGATGTGGACGGTGAGGTCCTGCCGCAGGCGCTGGGCGGCGAGGCGCTTGACCTCCTCGGCCTTGGCCTCGCGCCACATGGTGACGGCTTCGAGCGGGAACTTGGCATCGACGACGAGGCCGCGCGGGTCGCCGGCGAGACGGATGACGGCATCGGGGCGCTTGCCGTTGGTGAGCGTCGGCTGGAAGGTGAAGCCGGTGCGCGGCAGGCCGTCGGTGAGGATCGCCTCCATCCGCCCCTGGCCGAAGGCGCCGCGCGCCTGCTTGTTGGCCAGCACGTCCTTCAGCGTCACGACCTGCCCTGCAAGGTCGGTGAGGTTCTTCTGGGCGCTGTCGATGACGGCGAGGCGCTCGTTGAGCTTGCCGAGATTTTCCACCGTCGTCTTCGTCTGGCCTTCCAGCGACTGCCCGATTCGCGTCGACATGCCGTCGAGCCTGTCGCCGAGCTGCCTTGCCAGATCGTTCTGGCGCGAGCCGAGACCCTCGGCCATCGCCTGCAGACGCCCGGTGAGCTCGGACTGGATGCGCGTCATTTCGCCCATCCGCTCCTCGATCTCCTGGGCGTGGATGACGGCGCGCTCGGCCTCCAGCGCGCGCGCGGAGGCTTGCCGGCGCAGCGCAACGAACAGGATCGCCAGCATGAGCACGGAGAGGCCGAGAAGGCCGAAGGCCAGTTCGCCGGCCGTGATGGCGCGGCCACCGATGACGAGGATGATGTCAGACATGGGATGCAGCTTAAGCGATTCGCCCGGCCGCGCCGAACGAAGGGGGAACGCCCCTCACAGGTAGCGGCGCAGGTCCTGGGCGGCCTTGGCGGGATCGCGCGCGACGTCGAAGGTCGAGACGAACTGGCCCTGCCGGTCCATCAGATAAACGAAGGTGGTATGGTCCATGGTGTAGCCGCCGGCGTCGAGCGGCACCTTGCGCGCGAAGGCGCGGTAGGCGCGCATCGCCTGCGTCACCTGCTCCTCGCTCCCCGTGAGGCCGCGGATGCCGGCGTGGAAGCTGCCGAGATAGGTCGACAGCAGCTCAGTGGTGTCGCGCTCGGGGTCGACGGTGATGAAGACCACGTTGACCTTGCCGGCGTCGGCGCCGAGCGAATCGAGCATCTGCGTGATCTCGAAGAGCTTGGTCGGGCAGATGTCCGGGCAATGGGTGAAGCCGAAGAAGACGAGGCTCGGCTTGCCGGCGAGATCCTTCTCGGTGAAGGGCCTGCCGCTCTGGTCGATGAGACTGAAGGCGCCGCCGATGGCCGAAGAGCTGGAGGCGAGCTGTCCGCCCCGCGGCATGGTGAAGTGGACCACGGCCGCGAGGATGCCCAGGCCGCCGACGAGCAGGGCGAGCGACAGGATCAGGGCGGCAGACAGCCGCCGCCGGGTGGGAACCTTGTTGTCCTGCGTCATGTTCGTCTCAGAAGCACCAGGCGAGGCCGGCCGCCAGCGTGTCGAGGAAGAC
>CAZEZD010000389.1:0-3078 GCA_964516115.1 uncultured Hyphomicrobiales bacterium | reverse complement strand
GATCGCGAGACCGGCCGCACGGCCTTCGTGGTCTCCACCGAAGGCGGCATGGACATCGAGGAAGTCGCCCACAAGACGCCCGAGAAGATCATCACCTTCTCTGTCGATCCGGCCACCGGCTACATGCCGCACCATGGCCGCACCATCGCCAAGGCGCTGAAGCTCTCGGGCGATCTCGCCAAGCAGGCGGAGAAGGTTGCCGGCATCCTCTACAAGGCCTTCGTCGAGAAGGACATGGAGATGCTTGAGGTCAACCCGCTGATCGTCACCAAGGACGCGCAGATCAAGGTGCTCGACGCCAAGGTGTCGTTCGATTCCAACTCGCTCTACCGGCATCCGGAAGTGGTCGAACTGCGCGATACGACGGAAGAGGACGAGAAGGAGATCGAGGCCTCAAAGTTCGACCTCGCCTACATCGCGCTCGACGGCACGATCGGCTGCATGGTCAACGGCGCCGGCCTCGCCATGGCGACCCTCGACATCATCCAGCTCTACGGCGAATCGCCCGCCAACTTCCTCGACGTCGGCGGCGGCGCCTCGGAGGAGAAGGTCACGGCGGCGTTCAAGATCATCACCGCCGACCCGAAGGTGAAGGGCATCCTCGTCAACATCTTCGGCGGCATCATGAAGTGCGACGTCATCGCCCGCGGCGTGCTCGCCGCGGTGAAGGCGGTCGGCCTCCAGGTGCCCCTCGTCGTGCGCCTCGAAGGCACGAACGTCGAGGAAGGCAAGAAGATCATCCGCGAGTCCGGCCTCAACGTGATCCCCGCCGACGACCTGGACGACGCCGCCCAGAAGATCGTCAACGCGGTGAAGGGCGGCGGCAAGGCTCCGCCGAAGGCTCCGAAGGCTCCGGCCAAGAAGCCCGACACCAAGAAGTCTGACGCCAAGAAGGCAGAGAAGAAGCCGGCGAGCAAGGCGGCTGCCAAGTCGACCGGTTCGAAGACCTCGTCGAAGGCGCCTGCCGCAAAGGCGCCTGCCGCAAAGGCTCCGGCAACGAAGGCTCCGGCCAAGGCCGCTGCCGCCAAGTCGGCAACCAAGGCCGCCGCCCCGGCCAAGGGTGCTGCAAAGGCTGCTGCTCCGAAGGCCGCCGCTGCGAAGGCTCCGGCCAAGGCCGCTGCTCCGAAAGCTGCCGCTGCCAAGGCCCCGGCCAAGGCCGCTGCTCCGAAAGCTGCCGCTGCGAAGGCTCCGGCCAAGGCTGCTGCTCCGAAAGCTGCCGCTGCCAAGGCCCCGGCCAAGGCTGCTGCCCCGAAGGCCGCTGCTGCTCCGAAGGCCGCCGCTGCCAAGGCTCCCGCCAAGGCCGCTGCGAAGGGCAAGGGCAAGAAGTGACATACGCCTGACGCGCCATCCCATCAGGCTGGCGCGTCAGTCGATCCACGCGGTTCCGGGAGTCTCCTCCGCCTGTCGGGGGAGCCACTTGCAAGACCGGCGACCGGCCCCGCGAGGGGGCCGTCCCCGGATCGTCATTCGCGGGCCCTCGGTTGCACATCTCATCGCGGCGGCTGAGCCAGCTCGCACAGGAGTCTTGAATGTCCATTCTCATCACCAAGAAGACCAAGGTCATCACCCAGGGCTTCACCGGCAAGAACGGCACCTTCCATTCGGAGCAGGCGCTTGCCTATGGCACCAAGATGGTCGGCGGCGTCGCCCCCGGGAAGGGCGGCCAGACCCATCTCGGCCTGCCCGTCTTCGACACCGTCGCCGAGGCGCGCGAGGCGACCGGCGCTGACGCCTCCGTCATCTACGTGCCGCCGCCGGGCGCCGCCGACGCCATCTGCGAGGCGATCGACGCGCAGATCCCGCTCATCGTCTGCATCACCGAGGGCATCCCGGTGCAGGACATGATCCGCGTGAAGCGCTCGCTCGAGGGCTCGAAGTCGCGCCTCATCGGTCCGAACTGCCCGGGCGTCGTCACCGCCGGCGAGTGCAAGATCGGCATCATGCCCGCCAACATCTTCCGCAAGGGCTCGGTCGGCATCGTGTCGCGCTCCGGCACGCTCACCTATGAAGCGGTGTTCCAGACCTCCAGCGAGGGCCTCGGCCAGACGACGGCGGTGGGCATCGGCGGCGACCCGGTCAAGGGCACCGAATTCATCGACATGCTGGAGATGTTCCTCGCCGACCCCGAGACCCAGTCGATCGTCATGATCGGCGAGATCGGTGGCTCGGCCGAGGAAGACGCCGCCCAGTTCATCAGGGACGAGGCGAAGAAGGGCCGCAAGAAGCCGATGGTCGGCTTCATCGCCGGCCGCACGGCGCCTCCCGGCCGCCGCATGGGCCATGCCGGCGCCATCATCTCCGGCGGCAAGGGCGGCGCGGAGGACAAGATCGCCGCCATGGAGGCAGCGGGCATCCGCGTGTCGCCCTCGCCGGCCCGCCTCGGCAAGACCCTGGTGGACGTGCTGAAGAAGCGCTGACGCCTGCCAATCAGGAAATCGGCCCGATCCGGGCCGATTTCCGCCATCGAGAAGGCGTCTGAAGACGCCCCGTATGACAGCACGGACACCGGGTCGCCCGATGCGATCCCATTGCTGCAGGAACCGATCATGGCACGCCAAGACGAGACCATTGCGCTCACGTCCTTTCTCTATGGCGGCAATGCCGCCTATATCGAGGATCTCTACGCCCGCTACGAGGCCGATCCCGCCTCGGTGGACGCGCAATGGCAGGCCTTCTTCGCCTCGCTCGGCGACGACCGCAAGGACGTGGTCAAGAACGCGGCGGGTCCCTCCTGGACGCAGCCCAACTGGCCCGTCACCCCCGGCGGCGAGCTCATCTCGGCGCTCGACGGAAACTGGGCCGCGGTCGAGAAGGCGATCGGCGACAGGCTCAAAGCCAAAGCGGCGGACAAGGGCAAGGGCGCCGAGATCACCGCCGAGCAGGTGCAGCAGGCGACGCGCGATTCCGTGCGCGCCCTGATGCTGATCCGCGCCTACCGGATGCGCGGCCATCTGCACGCCAATCTCGATCCGATCGGCCTCGATCCGCCGAAGACCCACGAGGAGCTCGACCCGACCTCCTACGGCTTCACCGAGGCCGACTACGATCGCAAGATCTTCATCGACAAGGTGCTCGGCC
>CAZEZD010000388.1:0-3083 GCA_964516115.1 uncultured Hyphomicrobiales bacterium | reverse complement strand
GGTCAATCCACAGACATTGACGCCTCTCGCCGCTATGCTCTCCCGCCTTCTGGCCGGTGGCAATGCCGTCGCGCCGTCGCTGGTGCCTGTCGCAGAGGCCGTGGGGCTGGTGGCGGCCGTGACGGTCAGGGCCGGGCATCCGCTGCCGGCGCAGGCAGAGGCGTTACGGCGAGGCATCGCCGTGGCAGCGTCCGATGTCGTCGGGGCATCGCCCTATGCCCCGGCGCTCCTGGCCTCAGCGCCCGTCGAGGTCGGGGCCGGCGACACGCTGCCGTCCGGCTGCGATGCCGTCCTGCCCGCCGACGCACTTCAGTCGACGGGGCCGCTGCACGAGATTGGCCAGTCGGCCTATCCGGGCGAGGATGCGGTCCTTGCCGGCGGCGATCTCGGCAGCGATACCGTCATCGTCGCGGCGGGCGAGACGGTGACGCGCGAGGCCGTGCTGGCGCTGACGCTCGCCGGAGAGACCGCCATTGCCGTCCGCCGCCCGGCTGTCGCGGTTGACGGGCCAGATCCCGCCGTTGCGGGCCTGTCCGCCTGGTTGCGCGGTTCGCTAACCGCCTGTGGCTGTCGGATCGCCGGTGACGAGCCGGCGGCGCTCTCCATCCGGATCGCTCGCGACGGCGGGGCGGGCGGCCTTGCCCTCAATCCCGGCCGGGATATCCAGCTGGACGATGGTACCGGTGGCCCCGTTCTTGTCCTGCCGGCGCGCTTCGACTCGGTCGTCGCAGGGTTCTACGCCCTCGTCCTGCCCGTGGTCGCCGCCCTCACCGCCCGCCGGCTGCGCCGGATCGACCGGCCCCTGACGCGCAAGCTGGTCTCCCAGGTCGGCGTCGCCGACATTGCCCTGCTGCGTAACACCGAAGCCGGCTACGAACCGCTCGTGGTGGGGCGCATCACCCTGTCCGCCCTGCTGGCAGCCGACGCCGTGGCTGTCATCGACCCCTTCAGCGAGGGCGCCGCCGCCGGCGAACCGCTCTCCGCCATCTCTCCTCCGGAGCCGTTCGAACCGCAATGACCATTAACCCGGCCGTCGTCCAGGACCAGTTCCTGCAAGTACTCTCGCGCGAGGATGCCATCGCGCGGTTCCGCGCCGCGCTGTCCCTGCACCCGCTGGGGGCCGAACGCCTGCCGCTCGAGAACCTGATCGGGCGGGTGATCGCCGAGACGGTGGCCGCGCCGGTCGATGCGCCGCCCTTCGACCGGTCAGTGGTCGACGGCTTCGCGGTGCGCGCCGCCGACGTCGCCTTGGCGTCCGAGACAGCGCCCGCTTGGCGCTCCCTGACCGCCGAGACCATTGCCTGCGGCACCGAGCCGAAGCTGTCGGTCGAGGGCGGGTTCGCAACGCCGATCGCCACCGGTGGCCCTATCCCCCGCGGGGCGGATGCGGTGGTGATGATCGAGCACACGCGCTTCGAGCCCGGCGCGGGCCTTGCCGTGACGCGCCCCGTCGGTCCCGGGCAGAACATCGCCTTTGCCGGATCGGACATCGCGCGAGGCGAGACGTTGCTGCGGCGGGGCACCATCCTGACGTCGCGCGAGATCGGCATGCTGGCCGCGGTCGGCGCTGCCTCTGCCTCCGTCTGGCGAAAGCCGAGGGTCGCCGTCATCTCCACCGGCGACGAACTGGTGGCGCCGGGCGAAGCGCTGCGGCCGGCAGCGATCTATGATTCCAACGGCCCGATCGTCGCCGCGGCCCTGGAAGAGAATGGCTGTGAACCCGTCCGCTTCGGCGCCATCCCCGACGAAGCCGCGAGCCTGCAGGAGGCCGTCCGCAGGGCGCATGAGACCTGCGACGCGGTCATCCTCTCGGGCGGCACCTCCAAGGGCGCGGGCGATCTGACCTACCGCATCGTCGAGCAACTCGGCGCGCCGGGCATCCTCGCCCACGGGGTCGCCCTCAAGCCGGGCAAGCCATTGTGCCTTGCGGTCTGCGACGGCAAGCCGGTGGTGATCCTGCCAGGCTTCCCGACCTCGGCCATGTTCACCTTCCATGACATCGTGGCGCCGGTACTGCGCATCCTCGCCGGCTTGCCCGAGCGGGCCGACGTCCGGGTTCCCGCCCGCGTTCCCACCCGCATTCCTTCCGATCTCGGCCGCACCGAGTTCGTCATGGTCGCCCTCGCTGCCGGCGCGGATGGCATGGTCGCCTATCCCGTCGGCAAGGGATCGGGCGCGGTGACGGCCTTCAGCCAGGCCGACGGCTTCCTGACTATCGATGCCCTGGGAGAATCCCTGCCCGCCGGCGCCGCCGTCGAGGTGACGCTGTTTGCGCCGCATGTCGCGGTGCCAGACCTGTCCATCATGGGCAGCCACTGCACCGGTCTCGACGCCGTCGTCTCGGTCCTCTCCGATCGCGGACTGACGACGCGCACCCATGCGATGGGCAGTCTCGGCGGCCTCGCGGCGCTGAAGCGCGGCGAATGCGACATCGCTCCGATCCACCTGCTCGATCCGCAGTCGGGCCTCTACAACACGCCCTTTCTCACCGAGACGATGCGACTGATCCCCGGTTGGCGGCGCATGCAGGGCCTCGTCTATCGCCCGGACGATGTCCGCTTTGCCGGCTGCACAAGCGCAGAATCGGCGGTCGCCGCGGCCCTTGCCGATGACGGTTGCCTGATGGTGAACCGGAACCAGGGTGCAGGAACGCGGGTCCTGATCGACCTGCTGCTGAAGGGCTGCAAGCCGCCCGGCTACTGGAACCAGCCGCGGTCGCACAATGCGGTGGCGGCCGCTGTCGCGCAGGGGCGCGCCGACTGGGGCGTGGCCATTGCCCCCGTGGCAGCCGCTTCGGGCCTGGAATTCCTGCCGCTCGCCGAGGAGCACTATGATTTCGCGGCGGCGCGCACTCCCCGCGCGCCCGGCGCTATCGCCGCTTTCGAGGATGCGCTCCTCGCCGCCCATGCGCATCTCGGGCGCCTGGGATTCGTGCCGGCCGGCCCTGCGCCAGAGGGCGCCATCGCCAGGTCCTGACGGCTGCACCCGCGGCCTCCGAGCCGCCGATTGCGACCCGCGACAGGCTTCAGGGCTGATTAAGATATCTGCGGCATTCTTCGGCTCCAAAGGTCACAGAGAAAGAC
>CAZEZD010000387.1:0-3086 GCA_964516115.1 uncultured Hyphomicrobiales bacterium | reverse complement strand
CACGATGAAGGCGCGCAACATGACCAAGGAGCAGGTCATGAACGACGTGCTGCTCACCGCCCAGCCGACCAAGCAGTTCGTGCGGGTCGAGGAGGTGGCGGCCCTGGCGCTGCATCTGTGCTCGGACGCGGCGAAGAACATCACCGGCGCCAACAACGTCATCGACGGCGGCTGGACCGCCGCATGACGAAGCGGGCGACGAAGCGCATCAACCTGGCGCTTCAGGGCGGCGGCGCGCACGGCGCCTTCACCTGGGGCGTGCTCGACGAGGTGCTGCGCGACGGCCGCCTGATCATCGACGGGATCACCGGCGCCTCGGCGGGGGCGGTCAATGCCGTTCTGCTCGCCGACGGCCTTGCCGAAGGCGGGGCCGAGGCGGCGCGCGAGCGGCTGTCGCGCTTCTGGCGGGCGGCCTCGCTCGACGGCAGCATGACTGCCGTGCAGCGCCGCGCGCTGGATCATCTGTTTTCCGTCATGCCCTACGAGGGTTCGCTGATGGAGACCTGGGTCAGTTCGGTCCAGCGCTACTTCTCGCCCTATGACCTCAACCCGTTCGATATCAATCCGCTTGAGGATCTCATCAATCGCTTCGTCGATTTCGAGCGGCTCGCCGCCTTCGAGGGGGTCAAGGTCTTCATCTCCGCCACCAATGTGCGGACCGGCAAGCTGACGGTGTTCCGGCGCGAGCATATCACCTGCCGCGCGGTGATGGCGTCAGCCTGCCTGCCGACGCTGTTCAAGGCGGTTGAGATCGACGGCACGCCGTTCTGGGACGGCGGCTACATGGGCAACCCGCCGCTGTTTCCCCTCTACCGCACCACCGAATCCGAGGACGTGCTGCTGGTGCAGATCAACCCGCTCGTCCGCAACGAGACGCCGACATCGTCGCGGGCGATCATGAATCGCCTCAACGAGATCACCTTCAACTCGTCGCTCCAGGCCGAGCTCCGCACGGCGGCCTTCGTCGCGCGGCTGGTCGACGAGGGGCGCCTGCCGCATGGCCGGGGGCCGGGCGAGTACAAGCGCGTCAACCTGCACCGCATCGCCCTCTCGGACGCCCTCAAGGGACTCACGGCCGGCTCCAAGGTGGTGACGGACTATGATTTCCTGCTGGAGCTCCAGGCCGCCGGCAGGAAGGCGGCGCGGCGCTTCCTGAAGGTTCATTTCGACGATATCGGCGAGCGCTCGACGCTCGACCTCGAGGCCGAGATCGCCGCCGAGTGGGCCTGAGGGCTCAGCGGGCAGGGAGATCGACGCCCATCAGCGCCGCAGCCCGCTCGACCACGGCCTCCTCGAGTTCCGCCGCCGCGCCATCCGACAGCACCACGCTCCACATCATCTCGACGATGCGGCGCCGGCCGTCGAGATCGAGGCGCTCGGCGAGAAGATCGGCGAAGGACGTCCAGCTCTCCCCGGACGTCCCGGCCTCCATCGCCTTCTCGATCAGCCGCTCGGTGTCCGGACGTGTCAGGTCGAAGCCAGCGGCCAGAACGGCCCGGATGCGGTCATGCTCGGCATCGGAGACCGAGCCGTCGACGGCCATGACGTGGACGAGGAGGCCGGCGGCGGCGAGGCGGTAGTCGTCATCGCCGAAATGCTCGCGCGGCTCGGCCGAGAAATCGGACAGCAGGGAGAGGAAGCGTTCGAGCATGGTGCGATCCGGACGTTCGGGGACGAAATCATCGCGTCGCGCGGGGGAGGCTGGCAAGCATCCATGCGGACGCATGGCGCCGCGGCGACAGGACGGGTTGGCCTTGCGGCTGCCCCGCGCTAGGAGACGCGCTCTGCGATCAGGCAGTTCCAAGGAGAAACGATCATGGCCATCGAGCGCAAGCAGGTCGGTCCGCGCATGAGCGGCGCCGTCGTCCACGGCAACACCGTCTATCTGGCCGGACAGGTGGCCCACAAGGCCGCCGGCAAGTCGGTCACCGAGCAGACCCAGGAGATTCTGGCCACCATCGACGCGCTGCTGGCAGAGTGCGGCACGTCGAAGCAGAACATCCTGTCGGCCAACATCTGGCTCTCGGACATGTCGACCTTCGCCGAGATGAACGCGGTGTGGGACAGCTGGGTCCTTGCCGGCCACACCCCGGCCCGCGCCACGGTCGAGGCCAAGCTCGCCGCCCCGCAGTACACCGTCGAGATCATGGTCGTCGCCGCGAAGTGACGCCCGACTGAACCGGGCGACGGGCGGCCTCAGGCCGCCCGGACGCCGTCGAGGAAGGTGCGGATCTCGCGATCGAGCGCCTGGGCCTCCTCGCCGAGACGACCCGACAGGGCGCGGACATCCTCCGCGGTCGCCTGCGCCGACTGTGCGGTTCCGCCGACGCGGCCCATGGCCTCGGCGCCGCCGCGCGTCTCGTCGGAAGCGCGGTTGACGGCCTCGGCGATGGTCGAGACAGCGGCGTTCTGCTCCTCGACCGCCGCGGCGACCGAAGCGGCGATGCCGCGCATCTCGCTGATCACCTGATTGACCTTGTCGATGGCGTCGACGGCATCGCCGGACGCCTCCTGGATGGAGCCGATCTGCGAGGCGATCTCCTCGGTGGCGCGGGCGGTCTGGGCCGCGAGGCTCTTCACCTCGGAGGCGACGACCGCGAAGCCGCGGCCCGCCTCGCCGGCGCGGGCGGCCTCGATGGTGGCGTTGAGCGCCAGCAGGTTGGTCTGGCCGGCGATCGCCTGGATGAGGTTGACGACCTCGCCGATGCGCGAGGCGGCCTGGGCGAGCGAACCCATGGTCTGCGCGGTGCGCTCGGCCTCCGTCACGGCGGTTCCCGCGACCTCGGTGGACTTGCTCGCCTGCGAGGCGATCTCGGCGATGGAGGCGGCGAGCTCTTCGGCGGCCGCGGCGGCGGACGAGACCGAGGTGGCGGCCTGCTCCATGGCGCCGGAGGCGTTGACCGCCTCCTGCGTCACGGCGCCGGAGGTGGTGTCGAGCTGGTCGGAGGCGCCGTCCAGTTCGCCCGAGGCGTTGCGCAGGGCGCCCAGCGACTTGCCGGAGGCGTCCTCGAAGCTGCGGATCAGCGCATCCACGGCGGAGGCGCGGCGGTTGCGCGCCTCGACCTCGGCGATCTGCTCGGCCGCCA
>CAZEZD010000386.1:0-3103 GCA_964516115.1 uncultured Hyphomicrobiales bacterium | reverse complement strand
CGGGCATCTTGCCGTCATCGACCATCTTGCGCAGCACGCGGATGGCCTTCTGGCCGGGCTCTTCGGCGAAGGCGACGCGGGTTTCGTCGGCGTTGAGCATGGTGCCGCCATGCGACATGACGAGCGCCTGCCAGGCCCAGTTGCCGGTGATGGTCCAGTCGTAGAACAGGCCGGTGCGGTTCTGCGCCGGTGCGGAGATGGCGGCGGCGAGACGGATCACCTCGTCCCAGGTCGTCGGCAGCTTGTCGGGATCGCCACCGGCGGCCTTCAGCAGGTCGGCGTTGTAGTACATGATCGGGGTGGACATGGCGAAGCCGATGCCGGTCTGCTTCGGTCCGGTCTGGCCGAGCGACAGGAGCGACGGCGAGAAGCCGAGGGCGGCGGTCTCGGGATCGGCGTCCATGAACGGCTTCAGATCGACCGGAATGCGGCGCTCGTCGAGGGTGCGCTGGCGGTTGAGACCATGGAAGGCGACGTCCGGCAGAGTGTTGGTGACGACGTCGCGCAGGTTGCGCTGGAGGATTTCCTCATAACCCTGCTCGGGGGCGCGCAACGTGATCTTGATGGTCGGATTGGCCTTCTGGAAGTCGGCCGCGATCTTCTCCATCAGGTCCTTGAACAGGACCGGGATGGAATACTGCACCTGCAGTTCGACGGGGGTCGACTGGGCGCGCAGGTAGGAGGGCAGGGCGACCGTTGCGGCGGCGCTGGCGAGAAATATGCGGCGGGTCGTGGTCATGGAAGGCTCCGGGTGGTGTTCGTTCGAGGGACTGCACTCACTTGACGGCGGTCATGGTGACGCCGTCGATGAACCAGCGCTGGGCAGCGAGGAAGGCGATGACGAGGGGCGCGGTGATGGCCGTCGCCGCCGCCATCAGCGGCCCGTAATTGGTCCCCGCCTCGGCGTTGGCGAAGAACACGACGCCGAGCGGTGGGGTGGCGAGGTGCTCCGACTGGACGACGATGAGGGGCCAGAAGAACTCGTTCCAGTTCCACACGAGCGACAGCACGCCGAAGGCGATGACGGCCGGCATGGCGGTCGGCATCATGATGCGCCAGACGATGGCGAACTCGCCGAGCCCGTCGAGCCGCGCGGCGTTGATGAGGTCGTCTGGCACGGTCAGGAAGAACTGCCGCATCAGGAAGATGCCGAAGACCGAGATGGTCGAGGGCAGGATGATCGCCGCATAGGTGTTCAGGAGCCCGACCTGCCAGAGCAGGATGTAGAGCGGGATGGCGGTGACCTGCGGCGGGATCAGGAGGCCCAACAGCACCAGCATGAACATGGTCTCGCGGCCGCGCCAGCGCAGCTTGGCCAGCGCATAGGCGCAGGGCAGCGCCGTGAGCAGCTGGCAGGTGAAGATGGAGCCGGTGACGATGAAGCCGTTGAGGATGTAGCGGGCCAGCGGCTGGCGGGTGAAGGCGTCGGAATAGTTCTGCCAGGCGTGCCACTGCTTCGGCAGCAGGGAGAATTCCGGCGAGAATATCTCACCCGACGGCTTCAGGCTGACCGAGACCATGATCACGAAAGGAGCCAGCATCAGGAAGGCGCCGAGGCCCAGCACGGCATGGCGGAAGAGCTGGAAGCCGAGGCCTGTCGCGGCAATGGAACGGGTGCGCATGGGGCCCCTCAACCGTAGTGGGTGTTGCGCTCCTGCAGGCGCACCTGAATGACGGTCACCAGCAGGACGAAACCGAGGAAGACGACGGTGAGGGCCGCCGCATAGGCCGAGCGCAGGAAGGAGAAGCCCTCCTGGTACATCTGGTAGAGGAGCACGTTGGTTGCCTTGTTCGGCCCGCCGTCGGTCAGAACCTGCACCGTGTCGAAGACCTGGAAGGCGCGGATCGCCGTGATCGTCACGACGAAGAGCATGGCGGGGCCGAGCATCGGCCAGGTCACCCGCCGGAAGCGCTCGAAGGCGCCGTCGGCGCCGTCCACGGCGGCGGCCTCGTAGAGGTCCTTCGGGATCGCCTTCAGCCCGGCGATGAAGAGCACCATCGACAGGCCGATCGCCTGCCATATGCCGATGACGCCAAGGGCGAAGAGCGCCGTGTCGGGGTTTTTCAGCCAGTCGGTGGTCGGAATGCCGACGAAGGCGAGGGTCAGGTTGATGGCGCCCACGGTCGGGTGGAAGGCGAACTGGAAGACGAGCGCCATGGCGAGCAGGGTCGAGACGACCGGCAGGAAGAAGGCGGCGCGGTAGAAGCCGCGCAAGCTCTCCCCCGCTTCGATCAGGATGGCCGCGCCCAGCCCCAGGAACACGGACAGCGGCACGACGAAGGCGACATAGGTCAGCGTGTTGCGCAGCGTCTTCCAGAACACCGCGTCGCCGGCCATCTCGCGGTAGTTGTCGAGCCCCGCCCAGCCGATCTCCGGCATGCCGAAGGTCCAGTCGGTGAAGGACAGCACGAACACGGCCACGGTCGGCCCGAGCAGCATGATCCAGATGAGCGCGAAGGCCGGTCCCGCCAGTACCCATGCGGCGAGTTGTTCAGCCACTTCGCCGGCTCGCGCCTTGGCGGGCCGGGCGAGGGCTGTCGGCGCAGGCAGGGCGACGTCAGACATGGGCCGCCTCGCTCCTGACGGCTTGCGGGGTGGCTGCGCCGGGCGTGCGGGCGGCGATCCGCCGGCCGTCCTTGCCGAAGACCAGCACCCGGCGCGGGTCCGTCGACAGGGCGATCGCTTCGCCGATTCTGAGAGCCGCCCCCACCGACGGCTCGACGCGCGTGACGAGAGGCCGGGTTAGCGGGCTGGCGATGATGTGGACCAGGGTTTCCGCACCGAGCATTTCCAGATGCCGGATCGTGCCTGACAGGGCGATCCCGCCGGCGAAGCCAGGCGTGGCCACCATCAGCGCCTCGGGGCGGATGGCGACCGTGACCTCCGTGCCGGGCTGGCCGCCGACCGCCACCGGCCAGGGCATCCCGATCACCTCGACGCGCCCGTCGGTGCCGATCCGACCGGGCAAAGTATTGATCTCCGGCGTGCCGATGAAGGTCGCGACCGCCAGATCCTGCGGATCGTCGTAGATGACCTGCGGCGCGGCGACCTGCAGCAGATGGCCGCCCATCATGACGGCCACGCGGTCCGACATGGTCATGG
>CAZEZD010000385.1:0-3123 GCA_964516115.1 uncultured Hyphomicrobiales bacterium | reverse complement strand
CTCGGCCAGGCGGCCATCAGGGCCGCCCTGCCCGACCGCATCGCCGAACACCTGCCGCAGGTCCCCGAGGGCCGCACCATCGTGGTGGGCGCTGGCAAGGCCGCCGCCAGCATGGCATCGGCCTTCGAAAGGCTCTGGCCGGCGCCGCTCGAAGGCACCGTCGTTACGCGCTACGGCCATGCCGTGCCCTGCGCGCGGATCGAGGTGCTGGAGGCCTCCCATCCCGTGCCCGATGCCGCCGGCCTTGCGGCGGCGCGCCGCATCCTCTCCCGCCTCGACGGGCTGACCGAGAAGGACCTCGTCGTGGCGCTGATCTCCGGCGGCGGTTCGGCCCTGCTGGCGCTTCCCGGCGGCGACCTGACGCTCGACGACCTGATGGCTGTCAATGCCGCCCTGCTCGCCTCCGGCGCCGACATCACCCAGATGAACTGCGTCAGGAAGCATGTCTCGGCCATCGCCGGCGGCCGCCTCGCCGCCGCCGCCCATCCGGCCAGGCTCGTCACAATCGCCATCTCCGACGTCCCCGGCGACGATCCGGCGGTGATCGCCTCCGGCCCGACGGTGCCGGATCCGACGACGCGAGACGACGTGCTCGCCATCATCGCCCGCTACCGGATGGACCTGCCGGGCGCGGTGATGCGGCACCTCGCAACCGATGCCTGCGAAAGCGTCAAGCCGGATCATCCCGCCTTCAAATGCGGCATCGACGTGCGGCTCATCGCCCGGCCGGTGGAGAGTCTGAGGGCCGCGGCGGCCATTGCGGAAGCCGCAGGTCTCAGGACGCTCGTGCTTGGCGACACCATCGAGGGCGAGGCGCGCGACGTCGCGCAGGTCCATGCGGCGCTGGCGCGTTCGGTGCTGGACCACGGCCTGCCCTTCGCGCCGCCGCTGCTGATCCTCTCCGGCGGCGAGACCACCGTCACCCTGCCGAAGGACCGGGCCATCGGGCGGGGGGGCCGCAACTCCGAGTTCGCGCTGGCCTTCGCCGTCGCAATCCAGTCCCTGCCGGTCAGGCAGCGCGCCCGGATCAGCGCCATCGCACTCGACACCGACGGGATCGACGGCATCGAGCAGAACGCCGGCGCGCTTGTCACGCCTGCCGTCCTGGCGGCGGCCGAGGCGCAGGGCCTGTCGCCGCGCGCCTTTCTCGACCGGCACGACGGATTCGGCTTCTTCGCGGCGACGGACGGCCTGATCGTCACCGGACCGTCACATACCAACGTCAATGATTTCCGTGCGGTTCTCGTGCAATAATACCGGCGAATGGCACGGGATGTGCCGGGCGTGCCACGGAGACCAGCCGGGGAGCTTAAGCCGATGACGAGGATCCTGCCGGCGATGCGGTTCTGCCTCATCCTCGCGCTGTGCGCGGCGGGAGCCTCTTCGGCTGCCTCGCAGGTCCGCACCCCGGTCACGCTCTA
This sequence comes from uncultured Hyphomicrobiales bacterium, assembly GCA_964516115.1. Classification (GTDB taxonomy): domain Bacteria; phylum Pseudomonadota; class Alphaproteobacteria; order Rhizobiales; family Phreatobacteraceae; genus Phreatobacter. Next base: position 1,702 of record CAZEZD010000385.1, on the reverse strand, counting down.
CACCTCCGTCGAGACCGACCAGCTCGCGGCCTTCAAGGCGGCGATCGAAAAGGACCTGCCCGACATCGAGGTGAAATGGGTGCGCGACTCGACCGGCGTCATCACCGCCCGCGTGCTCGCCGAGCGCGCCAGCCCGCGCGCCGACATGATCTTCGGGCTCGCCGCCACCAGCCTCCTGCTGTTTGCGCGCACCGACATGCTGGAGCCCTACCGGCCGAAGGGCGCTGACGAGATCAAGCCGGCGTTCCGCGACGACAGCGGATCCCATCGCTGGACCGGCATGGATGCCTATGTCGCGGCCATCTGCTTCAACCATGACATGGCGCGGGCGGTCGGCGCGCCGCAGCCGGCGCGGTGGCGCGACCTGCTGCATCCCTCGCTGCGCCAGCGCATCGTCATGCCGCATCCCGCCTCGTCCGGCACGGGCTTCCTGATGGTGGCCGGCTGGATCCAGATGATGGGCGAGGAAGCCGCCTGGACCTTCATGGAAAGCCTGCACGAGAACGTCGCGCTCTACACCCATTCGGGCAGCGCGCCCTGCGTCCAGGCGGCGCGCGGCGAGCGCGTGGTCGGCCTGTCCTTCGACATGCGCGGCGCGCGCGAAAAGAGCCAGGGCGCTCCCATCGACGTGATCGTGCCCGAGGACGGCGCCGGCTGGGAGATGGAGGCCTTCGCCCTCGTGCGCGACCGCCCAAGGACCAGGCCGAGGCCGCGCGCCGCATCGCCGACTGGGCGGCGAGCCGCCGCGCCAATGAGCTCTATGCCCAGTTCTATGCGGTCGTCGCCCATCGCGACGTCACGAACCGGCCGGAACACTATCCGCCCCATGCCGAGGAACGGATGCTGCGCAGCGACTTCTCCTGGATGGCGCAGAACCGCGACCGCATTCTCACCGAATGGTCCCGCCGCTTCGACGGCCGCATGCCCGGTTCGCGCTGAAGGTCCCTTGCGCGGAGCGCCGGAGCCCCGAAAGCGAACCGGCCCCGCCTCTCTCGCCGAGAGGCAGGGCCGGACAGGGTTTTCGTCACACGCTCCCGGACGGCCGGAGGGGCCGCCCGGCGCGCTTCGCGTCAGTTGCCGGCGGTGACACCGGCGGCGCGGATCACCGGAGTCCACTTGGCGATCTCCGCCTCCATGAACGTCCTGAGGCCGGCCGGGGTCGTCAGGCTGTCGGCCGGCAGGTCGGCGCCAAGCTCGGCGAGGCGCGCCTTCACGGCAGAATCGGCGAGCGCCGCGCGCAGGGCCTCGTTCAGCTTGGCGATCACCGGCTCGGGCGTGCCCTTCGGCGCGAGCATGGCGTTCCACACCACCACCTGGTAGCCGGGCAGGCCGGCCTCGGTCGTCGTCGGGACGTCCGGCAGGGCGCCGTTGCGCGACGCCTGGGCCACTGCAAAGGCCTTGATCGTGCCGGCGCGGACCTGCGGGGCGACGTTCACCACCTGGTCGCAGAGATAGTCGACCTGGCCGGCGACGAGGTCGTTCATGGCGGGGCCGGTGCCGCGATAGGGCACGGACTGCGGCTTCACGCCGAGGGTCGCGTGCAGCAGGAGGCAGGTCGTGTGGCTGACCGAGCCGATGCCGGCATGGGCGTTGTTGGCGGTCCGCTCGTTGGCCTTCAGCCAGGTGACGAACTCGGCGAGCGTGTTCGCCGGCAGCGTCTTCTTCGCCGTGATCAGGATGGCGTTGGTGTTGACGAGGCCGA
>CAZEZD010000384.1:0-3127 GCA_964516115.1 uncultured Hyphomicrobiales bacterium | reverse complement strand
ACCAGCTTCGGCCGATGGCGGAAGGTGGGGCGCCCCTCGTGGTCGAGCCAGAGGGCCGGATCGTATGTGGTTGTCTCGGGCGCGGTCATGGCGCGTCTCTACACGGGACGTGGCAGGGACGGAAGGCACGGCCTGACACCGCGTAACCTTACCATCAGAAGGGCCTCATCCGGCGCGGTTCGGAACCCTCGTCCCGCTTCGGCGGTATTGCGCGGCCTCGCCCGGCAAGCCATGATCCGCGCTTGGTTTTTTCGCCTTCGCGTCGGGGAGTGTTCCATGAAGGCCATCATCGTCGGCGGCGGCGTCGGGGGATTGACCACCGCGCTGATGCTCGCCGAACGCGGCATCGGCTGCGAGGTCTACGAGCAGGCCACCGAGATCCGCGAACTCGGGGTCGGCATCAACACCCTGCCGCATGCCATCAAGGAACTTGCGGGGCTCGGCCTCCTGCCGCGGCTCGACGATGTCGCCATCCGCACCCACGAACTCATCTACACCAACCGCTTCGGCCAGGAGATCTGGCGCGAGCCGCGCGGCGTCGAGGCCGGCTTCGAGGTGCCACAGTTCTCGATCCACCGCGGGCGGCTGCAGACCGTCATCCACCCTGCGGTGAGGGCGCGGCTCGGCGAGAGCCGCATTTTCACCGGTCATCGCCTCGGCTCCTGGCGCGAGGATGAGAGCGGCGTCACCGCCTATTTCTTCGACCGTGAGGGCCGGCATGTCCGCACCGCGCGCGGCGACGTGCTGATCGGCGCAGACGGCATCCATTCCACCGTCCGTCGCTCGCTGTTCCCGGGCGAGGGCCCGCCGGCCTGGAACGGCATCATGCTCTGGCGCGGCGCCCTGGACTGGCCGGACTTCCTCACCGGGCGCTCGCTGGTGATCGCCGGCGGCATGAGCGCCAAGCTCGTGATCTATCCGATCGCCGAGGGGCTCGCCCCCGGACGCAAGCTCACCAACTGGGCCATCGCCGCCAAGATCGGCGAGAACAACGCGACGCCGCCGCGCCGCGAGGACTGGTCGCGCCCGGGCCGCTTCGAGGACATCGTGCCCTATCTCAAGCGTTTCTCGCTGCCCTATCTCGACGCCCAGCGCATGATCGAGGCGACGCCGGAGTTCTGGGAGTATCCGATGTGCGACCGCGACCCGCTGCCGCGCTGGAGCCATGGCCGGGTCACGCTGCTCGGCGATGCCGCCCATCCCATGTATCCGGTCGGCTCTAATGGGGCCTCGCAGGCGATCCTCGATGCGCGCTGCCTCGCCGACCTCCTCAAGAGCGCCGACCATCCGGTGCAGGCGCTCTGGGCCTACGAGCAGGAGCGCCTGCCGCCGACCGCGCAGATCGTCCGTATGAACCGCAAGGGCGGGCCCGAGGGCGTCATCGACGCGGTGGAGGAGCGGGCGCCCGACGGCTTCACCGACATCGACACGGTGCTGTCCTTCGAGGAGCGCAAGGCCATCGTGCGCGGCTACGCCTCGACGGCCGGCTTCTCGCAGGAGAAGGTGAACCGCAAGGCGGCGTGATGGAGGGGCCATGGCGGGGCAGGGGCGCCTGACGGGCTTCAGTGCGGTGTTCACCGTCCGGGACGTCGCCGCAAGCCTCGCCTTCTATGTGGACCGGCTCGGCTTTTCCGTGCAGTTCCGCATGGGCGAGCCACCGACCTACGCCATCGTCGAGCGCGAGACCGTATCCCTGCATCTGATGCCGGCCAGCCAAGACCCGGCGGGGATCGGCACGTCGAGCATCTACGTCTATGTCGATGACGTCGATGGGCTCCATGCGGGACTCGTCGCGATGGGATGCCCCATCGAGATCGCCCCCGAGGACTTCTCCTATGGCATGCGCGAGACCTCCGTCCGCGATCCCGACGGCAACCGCATCACCTTCGGTGCGGAGGTGCGGCCGCCTTCCGGTCCCTCATAGCCAGCGCATCGGACGGCTCGGATGAGCGCCGGGCGCATGCGCGAGGCCGCGCTTCTCCTGATCGGTTGCGGTCTCTGCCTCGGCGCCACCCTGCCGCTGCAGAAGCTGGCGGCCGCGGCCGGCGTCCCGCCGGCGTCCTGGGTTTTCGTCTCGACGCTCGGCGCCAGCATCCTCCTGACCATCGGCGCGGTCGCGACAGGCCGGGCGCCGTCGGCGCGGCATCGGATCTATTACCTCGTCGCCGCGCTGGTCTCCTTCGTGGGGCCGAACCTCATCATCTTCGTGGTGATTCCGAAGGTGGGCGCCGGCCTCGCGGGCATGATGTTCGCGCTCTCGCCGATCCTGACGCTCACGATCGCCTCGCTGGTCGCGCGACGCGTTCCGCCGCTTCTCGGCGTCGTCGGCATCATCGTCGGCCTCGCCGGCGTGCTGGTGATCATCGCCTTCCGCGGCGATGGGGCCGGCGGCGACGCGTCCCTCGGCTGGGTCCTGCTGGCGCTGTGCATTCCGGTCTGCCTCGCCTCCGGCAACGTCTACCGATCGCACAACTGGCCGGCCGGCGCGGATTCGCTGTCGCTCGCCTCCGCCATCAACATCGTCGCGGCGGCGATGCTGTTTGCGGCGGTCTTCGCATCAGGGGAGGGGATCGAGGGCCTCGCTCGCGTCCTCGGCGTTCCCGGGCTCATCACGACCCAGATCGTCGCCACCGGCGCCAACCTCGCCATGTTCTTCCGCCTGCAGCAGGTCGGAGGGCCGGTCTATCTCAGCCAGATCGGCTATGCCGCGGCGGCTGTGGGGCTCGTCGCGGGCACGTTCATCCTCGGGGAACACTATCCGCCGGCCACCTGGGCCGGCGCTGTCGTGGTCGTCATCGGAGTCGCGCTGGTGACCTGGTCGCAGTCGCGGGGCCGCTGACGCCTCACGCTCCCGGAGGCGGCGGCAGGAACACGACCTCGTGCTTGGCCGACAGCGCCACGACAGCGTCCGGCGTCTGCTCGGCGAGCGAATGGATGCCCCAGAACAGGTCGTAGAGCCGGCGGGTCGGCGAGACCCAGAAGAAGCACTTCACGGTCTGGTCGGTCTTGTTGAAGATGCCGTGCGACAGGCCCATCGGCAGGCGGATCAGGTCGCCGGTGGTGGCGACGAATTCCTTGCCCTCCAGCACGAGGTCGAAGCGGCCCTCGAGCATGTAGATGAACTCGT
>CAZEZD010000383.1:0-3146 GCA_964516115.1 uncultured Hyphomicrobiales bacterium | reverse complement strand
ATCGCCCTCGGCATCGCCTCGGCCGGCGTCGGCCTCGCCTATTTCTTCGCCGTGTCCTTCGTGCCCATCGGCATCGCCGCGATCCTGTTCTACACCTTTCCGCTGCTCATCCTCATCGCCAGCCCCTTCGTCGAGGGTGGCCGCTTCACCCCGCAGCGCTTCGCTGTCTTCGCCCTCGCCTTTGCGGGCCTTGCCATCGCCATCGGCCCGCGCCTCGGCGACATCGACATCCGCGGCCTGGCGCTCGCCGCTCTCGCCAGCACCCTGGCCGCCTGGCAGTTCTTCGCCGCCGCCCGCGCCGGACGCACGCTGAGCCTGCCGGTCCTGATGTTCTGGGCTCACGTCGTCATCATGCCGATCGCCGGCGTCTTCGCCTTCGCGCTCGGCGGCATCGGCTGGAGCGCCATCGCGATGGCCTGGTTCGCCTGCAGCGTGACGGTCACCGGCTATCTGGTGGGCTTTGCCCTGCAGATGGTGGCGGCGCGGCGCGCACCGGCCGCCCTGATTGGCCTCATCTTCTGCCTCGAGCCGGTCGTGGCCATCGTTTTCGCCGGGGTGATCCTTGGCGAAACGCTCACCATCGCCCAGATGACGGGGAGCCTGCTCGTCCTCGCCGCCCTCATCGCCACCTCGCTCGCCGAACTGAGGGGCGAGCCCGCCCCGCCAATGCCTCTCCAACGGCCCTCAGATGCCCGCTGAAGCCCCTCCCCGCCGCCCTGGGCCACCGATACCCGTCACCGTGCTGACGGGCTTCCTCGGGGCCGGCAAGACGACGCTGCTCAACCGGCTGCTGGCCGACGACGGCATGAAGGACACCGCCGTCCTGATCAACGAGTTCGGCGAGATCGGGCTCGACCACCTGCTCGTCCACACCGTCGAGGAGGGCATCGTCATGCTTTCCTCGGGCTGCGTCTGCTGCACCGTGCGCGGCGACCTCGTGGCCGCCCTTGAGGACCTGTTGCGCGCCCTCGACAATGGCCGCGTCGCGCCCTTCAGCCGGGTCATCATCGAGACCACCGGCCTCGCCGACCCGATCCCCGTCATCCACACGCTGATGGCACACCCCTATCTCGCCCTGCGCTACCGCCTCGATGCGGTCATCAGCGTCGTCGACGCGGTGAACGGCCTGGCGACCCTCGACGCCCACCCGGAGGCGGTGCGGCAGGCGGCAGTGGCCGACCGTATCGTGCTGACGAAGAGCGATCTCCTCACCGACGATGACAGGCGCGAGGCCCATGCGCGTCTGCTCGCCCGGCTCGACCAGCTCGCGCCCGGCGCCATCCGTCTCGACGCCGCGAAGGGCGAGGCGACGCCGGCCGCCGTGCTCGCCGCCGGACTGCTCGATCCCGTCACCAAGGCCCCCGACGTCGCCCGCTGGCTGAACGAGGAGGCGCTTGCCGGCTCGGATGGCGCCCACGCCCACGACGACGGCATCCGGGCCTTCGCGCTGACCAGCGACCGGGCCATGGGGTCGGCGTCCTTCGACATGTTCATGGATCTTCTGCGCGGCGCCCACGGGCCGCACCTGCTGCGCGTGAAGGGCGTGGTGAAGATCGCCGAGTTCCCCGACCGTCCGGTAGTTGTGCATGGTGCCCAGCATGTCTTCCACCCGACGACGGTGCTCGATTCCTGGCCGGACGGCGACGCGCGCACCCGCCTCGTCTTCATCCTCAAGGACATGGACCCGGCGGTGATCCGCGCCCTTCATGACGCCTTTCTCGGCATCGCCCGCGCCGACCAGCCGGACCAGGCCGCCCTGACCGACAATCCCCTCGCCATTCCGGGCATGCGTCTCTGACGGCACGATCCCGCCTCGGCGCTCTTGCCCATGGGCGCGGCGGATGATCGACTGCCGGCGGAGGCGAGACCCATGGACTGGTCGGCGAAGCAGTATGTGAAGTTCCAGGACGAGCGCACGCGCCCCGCGCGCGACCTGCTGGCGGCGGTGCCGACCCGCGAGCCGCGCCGCGTGGTCGATCTCGGCTGCGGACCCGGCAACACGACCGAGCTGCTGCTCCAGACCTTCCCCAAGGCCGAGATCCTCGGCCTCGATTCCTCGCCCGACATGGTGACGAATGCCCGTGCCCGCCTGCGCGGCATCACCTTCGAGGTGGCCGACCTCACGACATGGCGGCCCGATCCCGCCGCCCCTGTCGACATCATCTATTCCAATGCCGTCCTCCAGTGGGTGCCGGGTCACGAGACGATCCTGCCGCGCCTTCTGGGGCTTCTCCCGGAGGGTGGCAGCCTCGCCATCCAGATGCCGGACAATCTCGATGAGCCGAGCCATGTCGCCATGCGGGAGGCGGCGCGGCAGGGGCCATGGGCGACGAAGCTCGGCAATGCCGAGGATGCCCATACGCCGATCGGCACGGCCACCGCCTATTACCGGCTCTTGAAGCCCTCGGCCGCCCGGGTCGATGTCTGGCGTACGGTCTATCACCACCCGCTCGACGGCATCGACGGCATCGTCGAGTGGTTCAAGGGCTCGCGCCTGCGCAGTTATCTCGGCCCCCTTGATCCGGCCGAGCGGGAGGGCTTCCTCGCCGCCTACCGTGCGGCGCTCGCCCCTCATTATCCGGTCGATCCGGAGGGCAGGGTGCTGCTCGCCTTTCCCCGCCTGTTCATCGTCGCCACGCGCTGACATCGCCTGCCCAACACAAGAAGACCTGAGGAAACACCCATGAACCGCATCGACCTCGCCGGCCGCACCGCTGTCATCACCGGCGGCGCCCGCGGCATCGGCTATGCCGCCGCCGAGCGCATGCTCGCCTCGGGAGCCTCCGTCGCGATCTGGGACGTCGATGTCGCAAAGCTGCAGGAGGCGGCGGCAAGGCTGGCAGGGCAGGGCAAGGTCTCCACCCACGCGGTGGAACTCACCGACGAGGCATCGGTCCAGGCCGCCACCGACGCGACGGTTGCGGCCCATGGCGGCATGGCCATCCTCGTCAACAATGCCGGCATCACCGGCGGCAACGGCAAGACCTGGGAACTGTCGCCCGAGGTCTGGAGGCGCGTCGTCGACGTCAACCTCGTCGGTCCGTTCCTGACCTGCCGGTCCGTCGTGCCGGTCATGCTGAAGAGCGGCTACGGCCGCATCGTCAACATCGCCTCCATCGCCGGCAAGGAGGGCAACCCCAACGCCT
>CAZEZD010000382.1:0-3150 GCA_964516115.1 uncultured Hyphomicrobiales bacterium | reverse complement strand
GGATGCCGAGCAGGGTGAAATTGTTCGCCGCCAGCCATTCAAGAAACTGGATCCCCTCCGCCATCTCGGTCACGGGCAGGACGGGGTTGGACTTGAGGTCCTCGATGATGGCGCGGACGCGCTCCTGCATCGGTTTCCAGTCGGCGACGCAGATGCGCACGTCGGCGAGGGTGGTCGCGAGTTCTGCCTCGAGCGCTGCCCGCCGCGGTTCGTCGCCGATCCGGTCGATGTGGACGTGAATGAGGCTTTCACGCGTGGCCTGGTCGCTCTGGTCGAGGCCGCGATAGGCGGACAGGGTGCCCTCGTGCTCGCGCTCGACGGTGAGGATCGGGTGGACAACGAGGCGCACCCTCAGGCCCTGTTCGCTCAGCACGCCGAGGACCGAGTCGACCAGGAAGGGCATGTTCTCGTTGACGACCTCGATCACCGTGACCGAGGCGAGTTGCGAGGCCGCCGATGTCGGTTCCGGGTCGAACAGCCGGATCGCCGACTGGCCCGGGGGGCGCCTGGCAAAGGCGGCATAGCTCTGCGCGGCGAGGGAGGCCAGGTCGCGGGCGTCGTAAGCGACGACGTCCTCGGGGTCGGCGCGGCCGAACAGGTCGGCGACGTAGTCGGCCGGCACGCTGGCTTCCGTGCCGCGGAGGATGATCCCCGCCTGGTCGATGATGGCCGCGGCCCCCCGCGCGTCCTCGGCCCGATTGCTCATACTGATCTCCTCGACGGGGGATTCGTGTTGTTGCAGGCAGGATGACCACGCGGGCCCTCGGTCGTAAAGACAATTTCGCCCGCCGCAGGGGCCATGCTACGAGCCTTGCGACGCGGTGATGACGGAGCCGGATCGGTCTCGGCCGCGACGACATCGGGAGATGGGTCCATGGCTGCGCGTGCTGCAAAATCCGCTACCAAGCCGGCTGCAAAACCCGGTGAAAAGTCTGCCTCAAAGCCTGCGGCCAAGCCTGCCGCGGCTGCCATGAAGAGCGCCGAGAAGCCGACGAAGACGCGCAAGGCAGTCGCCGAGCCGATCATCGCCCTCGATCTGCCGCAGGCGCCACTCGACGCGGAGATCGAGGCCTATTTCCAGAAGTGTCGCGACAAGATCGGCTATGTGCCGAACGTGCTGCTCGCCTACGCGCACGACCTCGCCAAGCTGAAGGCCTTCGCGGCCATGTACAACGACCTGATGCTGGCGCCCTCGGGTCTCAGCAAGCTGGAGCGCGAGATGATCGCGGTTGCGGTGTCGTCGGTGAACCGCTGCTACTATTGCCTGACCGCCCATGGCGCGGCTGTCCGCCAGCTCTCCGGGGACCCGGAACTGGGCGAACTGATGGTCATGAACTACCGCGCCGCCCGGCTCGATGCGCGCCAGCGCGCCATGCTGGATTTCTCCGTGAAACTGACCGAGGCGCCCTGGACGGTCGACGATCCGGACCGCGAGGCCCTGCGCAAGGTGGGCTTCACCGACCGCGACATATGGGACATTTCGGCCACCGCCGCCTTCTACAACATGTCAAATCGCATGGCGTCCGCCACCGACATGCGGCCCAATCCGGAATATCACTCCACCGCACGCTGATTTGACACAGTCCGGGGCTGGCAGCCGCCTTCGACGCCCCTAGATGACGAGATTGATCCCTGTCGTGGCGCCACGGAGCTGAAGACCATGGGAACCAACGTCACCTATCGCGGCCCGGCCGATCTGCCGGACGTCATCCCGGTGTTTCCGCTGCCGGGAGCCCTGCTGCTGCCGCGCGGCCAGTTGCCGCTCAACATCTTCGAACCGCGCTACCTCGCCATGATCGACGATTCCTTCCTGGCGGGGCATCGGCTGGTGGGCATGGTGCAGCCGGTGCCGGCGGACGAGGATGCGAAGCGGCCGGCCCTGTCCACGATCGGTTGCGTCGGCCGCATCACGCAGATCGCCGAGTCGGGTGACGGGCGCTACATGCTTAGCCTGACCGGCATTTCCCGCTTCCGTATTGTCGAGGAACTGGCGGCAACCACCGCCTATCGGCAGTGCAAGGTCGATTTCGAGCCCTTTACCGGGGATTTCGAGCCGCGCGTTGGCGAGGATGACGTCGACCGGGAGGGCCTCCTGAAGACACTTCGTGAGTTTCTCGACGTCAACGACATGGAGGCCGACTGGGACGGCATCCAGCGAGCGCCGACCGAAATCCTTGTCAACGCCCTCTGCATGATGTCGCCCTGGGGCCTGAAGGAGAAGCAGGCCCTGCTGGAGGCGCCCGACCTGAAGACCCGGGCCGCCCTGCTGGTCGCCGTCACCGAGGTGGCGCTGGCCAAGGACAAGCCGGCCGACGTGAAGCCACCGCTGAACTGAACGGCTGGCGCGCGCGGCGCCGGCAGGCTAGATCAGTCCACAGACGCTCCTTCGAGGGATCGCACCACCATGTCCGAACCATTGCAGCCCGCCGCAGAACCGAGGACCGCCGTTCCGCAGACGCGGCCGGGAACCGTTGATCCGCGCCTGCTCGAGGTGCTGGTCTGCCCGGTCACCAAGGGTCCGCTGGACTATGACGCGGAGGCGGGCGAACTGATCTCGCGCGGCGCGAAGCTCGTCTATCCCATCCGGGAGGGCATTCCGATCATGCTGCCGGAAGAGGCGCGTCCCCTGGACGACTGAGGCTCCTCAGAGCATCGCCGCGCCGGGCGGATGCTGGTCGAGCAGCGCCCGACGCAGCTTCTCCATGGCGCGGCTCTCGATCTGCCGGACGCGCTCCTTGGAGATGCCGAGCTTTTCGCCGAGCGCCTCGAGCGTCGCCGTCTCGTCGCTCAGACGACGTTCCCGGATGATGCCGAGTTCCCTTTCCGACAGGACGTGCAGCGCCTTGCGCAGCCAGACGACACGCCGGTCGCTGTCGATGGCCTCGCCCACCACCTCGTCCGGCAGGGGCGCCACATCGGCGAGATGGTCGAGGCGTTCGGCCGAACCCCCGCCGTCCCCTTCGTGGCTCGGGGCATTGAGCGACAGGTCGGAGCCCGAAATGCGGGCATCCATGACGGCGACGTCAGCCTGCGACACCCCGACGGCCTCGGCGATATGCCGGTGAATGGTGGCGGAGCCGACGCCCGCGCCCATGGTCTGCGACAGCTGCGCCCGCAGCCGGCGCAGGTTGAAGAACAGCGCCTTCTGCG
>CAZEZD010000381.1:0-3158 GCA_964516115.1 uncultured Hyphomicrobiales bacterium | reverse complement strand
TGTTGTAGGCCGCCGAGCAGCCGATCACGGCGACGAGGCTCGCCGCATAGACGGCCAGCGACGACACGGTGGCGAGTTCGGCGCGGTAGAGGGCGACGCCGATCAGGGCTCCCGCGGCGAAGACGGCAAAGACCGCACCGAGAACGTGGATGACGCCATCGGCAACGAGTTCGGCGCGGTCGTAGCGCCAGGTCAGCCCCGGAGGCCAGCCATCGGTCATGTCGTCATTCCACCTTCTGGCGGCCTGTGATCGCCGCGTTGGCCCAGCATGCCGCCCAGACTGGCAAGGTCAAGCGTCAAGTCCGCGTCAGGACCATGTCAGGGCAAGGGCGATCACCTTGCGCATCACCGTCGGAAAGGCCTCGCCGGCGATCTCGTCGCCGCCGATCCACCGCATGCCGTCGGGCGGAGGCGTGCCCGGCGGCAGGTCGGCGCGATAGACAGTCAGTTCCAGCGGGAAATGGGTGAACACGTGGGTGACGACGCCCGGAAGACGCCGGAAGGCGGCGGGCAGCGGCTGCAGGCCCGCGGCGTCCCCTTGCGCGAAATCCGCCGACCACTCGGTCCCCGGCACCTCAGTCATGCCGCCGAGAAGCCCGCGCGCCGGGCGGGTGCGCACCAGCAGGGCGCCATCGGCGCGGATCGCGACGAAGGCGGCGCCGCGGCGCAGGGCGCCGGTCCGCTTGGGGCTCTTGCGCGGATAGGTCTCCTGGGCCCCCTCCGCCGCCGCGGTGCAGGACAATGACAACGGACAGAGCGGGCAGGCGGGCTTGCGCGGCGTGCAGATGGTGGCGCCGAGATCCATCATCCCCTGCGCGAAGTCGCCCGGCCGGCCCGGATCGAGCATGTCCTGAACCAGCGCCCGGATCAGCGGCTTGGCGCCCGGCAGCGGCGCGTCGATGGCGTCCAGCCGCGTGACCACGCGCTCGACATTGCCGTCGACGACGGGCGCGGGAAGGTCGAAGGCGATGGCGCCGATGGCCGCCGCCGTATAGTCGCCGATGCCGGGAAGCGCCCGGAGCGCGGCGAGGTCGGCGGGAAAGCGCCCACCATGGTCGCGCGCCACCGCTTTGGCGCAGGCATGCAGGTTGCGGGCGCGGGAGTAGTAGCCGAGCCCGGCCCAGGCCTTCATCACCTCCTCGACGGGGGTCTCGGCGAGCGCCGTCACGGTCGGCCAGCGGTCGAGGAAGGCGGCGAAATAGGGCGCCACCGCCTTCACCGTCGTCTGCTGCAGCATGATCTCCGACAGCCAGACCCGGTAGGGATCGACCGCCTCCCCCGGCAGCGCCCGCCACGGCAGCCGCCGGCGGTGCCGGTCATACCAGGCGAGCAGAGCGGCGGCGGGTGCGCCGGGCTCCTGCGGCTCGCCGCGCCGTGCTATGGATGTCCTTGTCATGCGCCGACCCTGATGCCTTGGCGCGATTGCCGCAATGCTGCCCCTCTCACAACCCACAGGCCGATGAGTTCCAAGCCCTTCCGCCCGAGAGGACCCCGGCCGCTGGCCGACATCGCCGCCGGCCAGATCGGCCAGGCGCTGCAGCAGGCCGGCTTTGCCTCGACGGAGGTGGTCACCCGGTGGGACGAGATCGTCGGCGACGATCTGGCCAGCCGCTCGGCGCCGGTGAAGATCGCCTGGCCGCGGCGGCCGCAGGGCGCCGGAGAGCCGGAGCCGGGGACGCTGCATGTGCGGGTCGAGGCGCCCTTCGCGCTGGAGATGCAGCACCTCGTTCCGGTCGTCGTCGAGCGCGTCAACGCCTTCATGGGCTGGCGCTGCGTCGCCGCCGTCCGGCTGACGCAGATCCCGCTGCGCGCGACGCCGAAACCGCGCGAGGCGCCCCGCGGGCCGGCCGATGAGGCGCGCCTGGCGCATCTCGCGGAGAGCTTCGAGGACGAGGGGCTGAAAGCCGCGGTCACGCGATTCGGGCGGGCGGTCGGCGGCGACAAGGGATGAGGCCCTTCCGCAATGACGGGGCCGTCCCCAGATGATAGCCTTGAGCCCAGTACCGCAGACCGACCGTGCAGGAGCCGCCATGACCCATCGCGCCGAGACGAGTACCGGACCGAAGATCCGCATCGCCGCCCTCGCCTTCACCGCCCTCGTCCTGGCAGCGCCGCCGGCCTTCTCCCGCGGCGCGGGTCTCGAGGACGAGACGCGCGACCGCGTCCTGCTCGTCCATCAGGGCCGCGGCACGCTGGCGCCGGGCACGCGGCCGAAGTGCTTCCCCGCGCGCATGGACGACACGGTCGCCTCCAGCCAGTACCAGTGCCCCTGGGACCGGCCGAACGGTCGGCCGCGGCTGCCGACGGCCCGCAGCCTCTGGGGCATTCTCGGCGGCTACTAAGGCGGCCTCACGGGGTCTCGACCGTGAACCGGGAGCCGTCGAAGACATAGACGACGCCCTGGCGGACGAAGACTTCCGCCGCCTTGGTCCGGTCCATGGTTCCGCGCAGCGCCATCAGCGTGCGACCGACGCCGCCGTGCGAGACGATGACGGAGGGCCGCTCCAGCCCCGTGACGAAGGCAGCGAGCCGCGTCGCGACATCCTCGTAGTTCTCGCCGCTCGGCGGCTTGGTGTGCCACTTGTCGGCGAGCCGCGAGGCGGCGATCACCGGCGAATGGCGCTCCACCTCCGGCCAGGTCAGTCCCTCCCAGTCGCCGAAGGACACCTCCTTCAGCCGGTCGTCCATGCGATAGGCGGGCGGATGCAGCCCGAGGCGGGCGCGCATCAGCTCCATGGTCTCGCGCGTTCGCGACAGCGGGCTCGCCCAATAGGCGAGGTCCTCGAACCGCGGCTCCAGCCGGGCGAGGATCGTCCCGACCTCCTCCGCCTGGACGCGGCCGACATCGTTGAGCGGAATGTCGCGCTGGCCCTGCAGCCGGCCCTCGGCATTCCAGTCGGTCTCGCCGTGGCGAACGAAATAGAGCTTGTGGGTCATGGCTGCACGATGGGGGCTGGCAATGCGGTTCGTATGGCGGCTTGCACCGCGCTTGTCGAGCAAAGTCCTTGACCACGGCGCGCGGACGGGCCACCTGCCAGCCAAAGCCACGGGACATCGACAGACTTGACCCCTTCCCTCTATCTGCGCCCCGGTCTCATCGCGCTGGTGGCGACGCTTCTCATCGACCAGGCCTTCAAGCTGTTCATGCTGCAGGTGGT
>CAZEZD010000380.1:0-3167 GCA_964516115.1 uncultured Hyphomicrobiales bacterium | reverse complement strand
GCATGAACTTCTCGCTCTACGGCTTCGGCTCGCCGGCCAAGAAGGACTGGATCGCCGTCGATTGCGGCGTCGCCTTCGCAGGCCTCGACCTGCCGGGCATCGACCTGATCATGCCGGACCCGCGTTTCATCGCCGGGGAGAAGAAGCGGCTGCGCGCGCTCATCATCACCCACGCGCACGAGGACCATATCGGCGCGGTGGCGGATCTCTGGCCACGTCTCGGCTGCCCGGTCTACCTGACCCCCTTCGCCGCCGCCATGCTGGAGGCCAAGCGCCTGTCGGAGGCCGGCGCGCCGAAGATGCCGATCCACATCATCCGGCCAGGCCAGGTGATCGACCTCGGGCCGTTCTCCTTCGAGATGATCGCCGTCGCCCATTCGATCCCCGAGGCGACCTCGCTCGCCATCCGCACGCCGCTGGGGCTCGTCATTCATACGGGCGACTGGAAGATCGATCCGACGCCGGTGCTCGGCGACGTCACCGACGAGGCCCGCTTCCGGGCGCTCGGCGACGAGGGCGTGCTCGCCATGATCGGCGATTCCACCAATGCCATCCGCGAGGGCATCTCGCCCTCCGAGCGGGAGGTGGCCTCGGAGCTCGAGAAGATCATCCGCGCCGCGAAGGGCAGGGTTGCGGTGACCACCTTCGCCTCCAACGCCGGACGCATCCGCTCGGTGGCGGAAGCCGCCATGCGCTGCGACAGGCAGGTGGTCCTGGTCGGCCGCGCCATGGAGCGCGTCATCGACATCGCCCGCGAGCAGGGCATGCTGGAGGGCATTCCGCCCTTCGTCGGCGCCGAATCCTACGGCTACATCCCGCGCGACAAGATGGTGGCGGTGCTCACCGGCAGCCAGGGTGAGCCGCGCGCGGCGCTGGCCCGCATCGCCAACGACGATCATCCGGAGGTGACGCTGACCCCTGGCGACACGGTCGTCTTCTCCTCGCGCACCATCCCCGGCAACGAGAAGGCCGTCGGCGCGATCATCAACAACCTGATCAAGCAGGGCGTGAAGATCATCACCGACCGCGACGGGCTGGTGCATGTCTCCGGCCATCCGCGCCGCGGCGAGATGGAGCAGATGTACTCCTGGGTCCGGCCGAAGATCGCCATCCCGGTCCACGGCGAGGCCTATCACATGGCCGAACACGCCGCGCTGGCGAAGCGCATGGGCGTCAAGGATGTCATCCTCGCCAATGACGGCGACATGGTGCGGCTCGCGCCCGGCGAGCCGGACGTTGTCGACACTGTGCCGGCGCAGCGGCTCTTCAAGGACGGATCGCTGCTGATCGAGGAGGCGGCGCGGGTCGTTCCCGAGCGCCGGCGCCTGTCGTTTGCCGGCATCGTCTCGGTCGCCATCGCGCTGGACGACCGCGGACAGATCGTCGGCGACATCCAGATGGACATGGCCGGCGTGCCCGAACAGGACGCGATGGGCGAGGATCTCGCCGAACTCGTCGAGGAAACGGTCATCGATTGCGTCGAAGGTCTGCCCAAGGCCCGCCGCCGCGATCCGGATGCGGTGGCCGAAAGCGTCACCCGCGCCATCCGCGGCACTCTCAACGGCAAGTGGGGCAAAAAGCCGATGTGCCACGTGCTGGTGCTGACGGTATAAGACGGCATGCGGAACGGGGCGGTCGGCAGTCGGTATGACCGCGGCGTCCAGGGTTCCGACTGCCGATTGCCCATCGCCGACTGCCGAGCGGAGCCTTTCATGATCGGACGCCTCAACCACGTCGCCATCGCCGTCCGCGACATCGAGAAGGCGAGCGCGCTCTACCGCGACACGCTGGGAGCGAAGGTCACGCCGCCGGTCGACCAGCCGGCCCATGGCGTCACCGTCGTCTTCGTCGAACTGCCCAACACCAAGATCGAATTCCTGCAGCCGCTCGGCGCCGACAGCCCGATCGCGAAATTCCTCGACAAGAACCCGGACGGCGGCATCCACCACGTCTGCTACGAGGTCGACGACATCATCGCCGCGCGCGATCATCTGAAAGCCTGCGGCGCGCGTATCCTGGGGGATGGCGAGCCGAAGATCGGCGCGCACGACAAGCCGGTGCTGTTCCTGCACCCGAAGGACTTCAACGGAACGCTGGTGGAACTGGAACAGGCATGAGCATTGCGGCCGCCGTCGCCATCTATTTCATCATCTGGTGGCTGACCCTGTTCGCCATCCTGCCCTTCGGCGTGCGTTCGCAGGTCGAGGCTGGGGCCGTCATCCCCGGCAGCGAGCCCGGGGCGCCGCACCGGACCGCCATGCTGCGGAACGTGATCTGGACGACTATCGTCGCCGCCATCCTGTTTGGCCTCTATTATGCGAACTATACACTCGGGATCATCACCCTCGACGACGTCCCCTTCCTGCCCCGGGCCGTCATCCACTGACCCCAAGCGGCCGGACCTGTATGCTGCAATGCAGCGCAAGATCGGGTCAGTATTCTTCCGGAAGGGTGTTTCTGCACTTTTTTTCGCCACCCCATGCCCAAGTTGGTGACAAAACATTTTCTGTCGTCTAGCGTCTCCTTGCTGCAAGAAAGAAACCGTCCGCTCGCGAAGGTGGAAAGGTTTCATGGCTCAGGTCTTGGGAGGAAGACCCCCTGGGGCGGAGGTTCGGGAGAGCCCTCGTCACGGGATACAAAACAGAAGACGGCTGGCGCGATCTCCGCGACGCTGAACTTCGAACGCATGGCCTAGAGGAGGCGGGATCCCTGATCCCGCCTTTCCTTTTTCTGGCGGTCCGTCATCTCCCGGCGCGCAGCCGAGCCGACGGCGTTCCAGGCATCGCGTCGCCGAGACCCTGGATTTTCGGGCCGCCGACTTGCTTCCGCCGTCAAAAACGGGTCAATTCCGCCTCCCGCGCTGCCGAAGGCGTCGCGCCCTCATGCCACCGCCGTTCCGAGGTCTTCGATGCGTCTCTCCCGCTATTTTCTGCCCATCCTGCGCGAGACGCCCAAGGAAGCCGAGATCGTCTCCCACCGCCTGATGCTGCGCGCCGGCATGGTGCGGCAGGAGAGCGCCGGCATCTATGCCTGGCTGCCGCTCGGCCTGAGGGTGCTGAACAAGGTGCAGCAGATCGTGCGCGAGGAGCAGAACCGCTCCGGCGCTATCGAGCTCCTGATGCCGACCATCCAGTCGGCCGATCTGTGGCGCGAGAGCGGCCGCTACG
>CAZEZD010000379.1:0-3167 GCA_964516115.1 uncultured Hyphomicrobiales bacterium | reverse complement strand
CTCCTGATCCCCTATCTAGCGTGGGTCAGCTTCGCGGCCGTGCTGAACATCGCCATCTGGCGCCTCAACGGCTGAGGGGAAACCTGCCCATGTCCTTCAGCGCCCTCGTCCCCGTCGCCATCGCCGCCGTCGCCATCGTCCTCGTCATGGGGCTGGTCAACATGATGCGGGGCGGCGACCCCAACACGTCCCAGAAGCTGATGCGCTGGCGCGTCGGGCTTCAGTTCCTCGCCATCATCGTCATCGTCATCGCCATCTTCTACAAGGCGAATGGCGGCTGACGGGCGGGACAGCGACATGGTCAAACTCAATAAGATCTACACGAAGACCGGCGACGACGGCACGACGGGGCTGGCGGCGGGGCCGCGGCGGCTGAAGTCCGACCTGCGCGTCGAGGCCTATGGCTGCATCGACGAGGCCAATTCGGCCATCGGAGTGGCGCGGCTCACGACTGCCGACCACGCCGTGGTGGACGCCATGCTGATGCGGATCCAGAACGACCTCTTCGACCTCGGTGCCGACCTTGCCACGCCCGACCTCGGCGAGGACCTCGGCTATGAGCCCCTGCGGATCGTCGAGGCGCAGGTGAGGCGCATCGAGCGGGAGATCGACCAGCTCAACAGCGAACTCGATCCGCTGAAGAGCTTCATCCTGCCGGGGGGAAGCCCGGCCTCCGCCCACCTCCATGTCGCGCGCACAATTGCCAGGCGGGCGGAGCGGATCATGGTCGACCTCGTGCGGAGGCCTGGCGAGGAGGTTTCGGCGCCGGCGCTCCAGTATGTGAACCGCCTGTCGGATTTTCTGTTCGTCGCGGCCCGCTACCTCAACGACAAGGGCAGGGCGGACGTGCTCTGGGTGCCGGGCAAGAACAGGTAGGCTCGTTGCCATGCCGCCTCTGCTGGAATCCGACCGCCTCTTCCTGCGGCCCCGCACGGTGGCCGACGTCGAGGACTACGTCGCGATGGACAGCGACCCTGAAGTGCGCCGCTACCTGCCGCCGGACTTCCGCGACCAATTCGACGCGGAGGCCTACCGCCGCGTCCTGCCGTCGCGAATGGCCGTCGACTTCGGCAAGGGCCTCGGGCACTGGAGCCTGTGGCTGAAACGGGACCCCGGCATCTTTGTCGGCACGGCGCTCCTCATCCCCGTGGAGGGGCTCGGACCGGACATCGAGATCGGTTGGCGGCTGCCGAGGCGATTCTGGGGACAGGGCTATGCCGGCGAGGCGGCCCGGGCGGTCCTGCAGCACGGGTCCGGTGTGATCGGCGGACGTGACCTGGTGGCGCTCATCCACCCCGACAATGCCGGATCGATCGGCGTCGCCCGCAAGATCGGCTTTGTCCGGGCGGGCAGGCGGGACGCCTACGGCACATGCTTCGACCTCTATAGGCCGGCCGGGGAAAAATCTTGACAGGCGCGCACAACCGCATCAAAAAACGCGCCATGATCACCTCCACTGCCAACACCCGCCGCCGTATCCTCATCCAGCGATGAGCGCGCGGCCGTGTGCCCTGATGATCGACCCGATCGCCGCGCTCCCAGCGCGGTTTTTTTGTCCCTGAAATCCTGATCCGACTTCTCGCACCCTGCGGAGACTGCCATGGCGACCAAGGCCAAAATCGCGATCCTCGGCGCGTCCGGTTACACCGGCGCCGACGCCGTCCGTCTCGCCGCGCGCCATCCCGGCGTCGAGATCGCCGCGCTGACCGCCAACACCCATGCCGGAAAGGCGATGGCCGATGTCTTCCCGCATTTCTTCATGCTCGACCTGCCGAAGCTGGTCGCATGGGAGACGGTGGACTGGTCAAGTCTCGATGCGGTGTTCTGCGGCCTGCCGCACGGCACGACGCAGGAGATCATCGCGGCGGTGCTCGCCGCCAATCCGAAGATCAAGGTCCTCGACATGTCGGCCGATTTTCGCCTGAGGGACGGCGAGACCTACGCTCAGTGGTATGGCCAGGAGCATCAGGCCCCTGAACTGCAGAAGGAGGCGGTCTACGGCCTCACCGAGCTTTATCGGGACGCCATCACGCAGGCCCGCCTGGTGGCCTGCCCCGGCTGCTATCCGACGGCGACGCTGCTGGCGCTGGTGCCCATTGCGAAGGCGGGGCTGATTCATGCCGACGACATCATCGTCGACGCCAAGTCGGGCGTCACCGGGGCCGGCCGTGGCCTGAAGCAGAACACGCTGTTCTCCGAGGCCGGCGAGGGCCTCTCGCCCTATTCGATCGCCAAGCATCGGCACGCTCCGGAGATCGAGCAGGAGATCGGCGTCGCGGTCGGCTCCAGCGTGACGATCAACTTCACCCCGCATCTCATCCCCATGGCGCGCGGCGAGCTCTGCACGTCATACGTCAGGCTGAACGGCGCAACCGCCGACGACCTCCGCAAGGCCATTGCCGAGGCCTACAAGGACGAGCCCTTCGTCCATGTAGCGCCGAAGGGCGTGGTGCCGCAGACGCAGAATGTGCGCGGCTCGAACTACGTGCAGATCGGCGTCTTCGAGGATCGCATCCCCGGCCGCGCCATCGTCATCTCGACCCTCGACAATCTGGTGAAGGGCTCGGCGGGACAGGCCATCCAGAACATGAACCTCGTGCTCGGCTTCCCCGAGACGACGGGGCTGGAGCAGATCGCACTGTTTCCGTGAGGCGGCGGAGCGCGGCGCCGTACAGGCGCCGCCGTCACCGCATCATCAGCCGCTCGAACTTGGCGCGCTGGACGTCGTTCCAGGGCGTCGAGCGCTTCGTCGCCTTGTCGACCTGCGCCGTCGTGGTCGAGGCGGAGATATGCCGCACGCCGTCGACGAAGACCGCCTGGTCGAAGGTCAGCGAGGACGACCCCACCCGCCTGATGCCCGAGACGATCTGCACGAAGCCGGGATAGAGAATCTCCCGGTGGAACTCGACCTCCATGTGGACGAGCGAGATGCCGCGGCCCTCGGTGGTCAGCCGGATGCCCTCGCGGTCGAAGAACTCGGTGCGGCCGATCTCCAGATAGGTGCCAATCACCGCGTTGTTGACGTGGTTGTTGGGGTCGAGATCGCCGTAGCGGACGGGATGCACGGTCAGGAACGGATAGGCTTCGAGCGCCGGGCGCTCGCTCATGGGAACAGGCACGTTCAGTCCTTCACTTTCACATAGCGCCCGGGGGCGTCCTCGATCGGC
>CAZEZD010000378.1:0-3174 GCA_964516115.1 uncultured Hyphomicrobiales bacterium | reverse complement strand
CCGGCCTCAATGACCTCGACCAGCGGCTCGGCGGCCTGCAGCACTCCGACCTCGTGATCCTCGCCGGCCGCCCCGGCATGGGCAAGACGGCGCTCGCCACCAACATCGCCTTCAACATCGCCAAGGCCTACCGTTTCGAGGTGGAGCCGGACGGCACCCACAAGACGACGAATGGCGGCATCGTCGGCTTCTTCTCGCTCGAAATGAGCTCTGACCAGCTCGCGACGCGTATCGTCGCCGAACAGGCGGCGATACCCTCCTACAAGATCCGCCGCGGCGACCTGAACGAGAAGGAGTTCTACGACCTGACCGAGGCGGCCCGGCAGATCCAGTCGCTCCCCCTCTACATCGACGACACCGGCGGCCTGTCCATCGTCCAGCTTGCGGCGCGCGCGCGCCGGCTGAAGCGCCAGCGCGGCCTCGACTTCATGGTGGTCGACTATCTCCAGCTGCTGTCCGGCTCGTCGAAGAAGGGCGAGAACCGCGTGCAGGAGCTGACCGAGATCACCACGGGCCTCAAGGCGCTCGCCAAGGAATTGCACGTGCCGATCATGGCACTGTCGCAGCTCTCGCGTCAGGTCGAGTCGCGCGACGACAAGCGCCCGCAGCTCTCGGACCTGCGTGAATCAGGCTCCATCGAGCAGGACGCCGACGCCGTCATGTTCGTGTTCCGCGAGGAATATTATCTGAAGAACAAGGAGCCGAAGCCCGGCACCGAAGAGCATCTCAAGTGGCAGACCGACATGGCGCAGGTCCACGGACGCGCCGAGGTCATCATCGGCAAGCAGCGTCACGGACCGACCGGCACCGTCATGCTGCAGTTCGAGGATTCGGTGACGCGCTTCTCCGACCTCGCCGACTCCGACCGCCTGCCTGAACGTTTCGAGTAATCCGATGACCATCCCCCCGAACGAGGCCGGAGCGGTCCTGACCATCGACCTCGGGGCGCTGGCGAGGAACTACCGGACGCTGGCCGCGATGGGGCACGGCGCGGCCTGCGCCGCCGTGGTCAAGGCCGACGCCTACGGCCTCGGCATCGAGAAGGCGGGACCGGCGCTGTCGACCGCCGGCTGCGAAACCTTCTTCGTGGCGCACCTGTCGGAAGCGCGGCGGCTCAGGGCCGTGGTGCCGCGCGCCACGATCTATGTGCTCAACGGGCTCTTCGTATCGGCTCTGGGAGCCTATGCGGAGCTGAATCTGAGGCCGGTCCTCGGCAGCCGCGATGAGGTCGAGACCTTCGCCGCCTTCTGCGACACGCTGGGACGCCGGCTGCCGGCCGCCGTGCATATCGACACGGGCATGAACCGCCTCGGCCTCGACCTTGCCGAGGCCGCCCTGCTGGCCGAGCCGGGAGCTGCGGCGCTCGCCTTCGAACCGGCGCTGATCATGAGCCACCTCGCCTGCGCCGACGAACCCGGTCATGCGCTCACCGCGCGGCAGATCGACCGGTTCCAGCAGATTCGTGCGCTTTTTCCGGGCGTCGCCGGCTCGCTCGCCAATTCGGCCGGCTGCACCCTCGCCAGCGCCCGCCATGACCTCATGCGTCCGGGCATCGCGCTCTATGGGGCCAAGTTCGTCGCCAACCGCGATCCGCTCGCACCCGTCATCCGCCTCGACGCGCCCATCGTGCAGGTGCGCACGATCCGCGCCGGCGAGACGGTCGGCTATGGCGCGGCCTGGACGGCGGGGCGCACCAGCCGCATCGCCATCGTCTCGGTCGGCTATGCCGACGGCTATATCCGTCAGGCCGGCTCCACCGACCGCAAGACCGGCGCGCCGATCCGCGTCAACGGCGTCATCTGCCAGCCGGCCGGCCGCGTCTCCATGGACCTCGTCGCCATCGACGTGACCGATGCCGGCGCCGTCGGTCCCGGCGACATGGCGACGCTTCTCGGCGACGGCATCGGCCTCGACGACATGGCGGAGGCTGCCGGCACCATCGGCTACGAGATCCTGACCAGCCTCGGGCGGCGTTACCATCGCCGCTACGCGGACTGACATGGCCCGCGCCACCACCACCTACGTCTGCCAGTCCTGCGGCGCCTCCTACGGGCGCTGGCAGGGCAAGTGCGAGAACTGCGGCGCGTGGAACACCATCGCCGAGGAAAGCGTGGCGGCGACCGGCATCGGCGGGGCGCCCGCCAAGGGTCCCGCCCGGGGCGGCAAGACGCGCGGCCGGGCCTTCGTGCTCGCCGGGCTAGACGGCGTCAATGACGAGGCTCCGCGCACCGAGACACAGGTGGGCGAACTCGACCGCGTCTTCGGCGGCGGCCTCGTCAAGGGCTCGGTGATCCTCATCGGCGGCGACCCCGGCATCGGCAAGTCCACCCTGCTCATCCAGGCCTCGGCGCGGCTGGCGCGCATGGGCCACCGCGTCGTCTACATCTCGGGCGAGGAAGCGGTCGGCCAGGTGCGCCTCAGGGCCGACCGCCTGGCCCTGACGGCCTCGCCGGTGGAACTCGCCGCAGAGACCAATGTCGAGGACATCGTCGCCACCCTGTCGGAGGGGCCTACGCCCCGACTCGTCGTCATCGATTCGATCCAGACCATGTGGACCGACACCGTGGAGAGCGCCCCCGGCACGGTCAGCCAGGTGCGCTCGGCCGCGCAGATCCTGATCCGCTACGCCAAGAAATCGGGCGCCGCCGTCATCCTCGTCGGCCACGTCACCAAGGACGGGCAGATCGCCGGCCCGCGTGTCGTCGAGCACATGGTCGATGCGGTGATGAGCTTCGAGGGCGAAGGCGGCCACCATTTCCGCATCCTGCGCGCCGTGAAGAACCGCTTCGGCCCGACCGACGAGATCGGCGTGTTCGAGATGACCGGCATGGGCCTGCGCGAGGTGCCGAATCCGTCGGAGCTCTTCCTCGCCGGCCGCGATCTCGGCGCGCCGGGCACCGCCGTCTTCGCCGGGATGGAGGGCACGCGCCCCGTGCTGGTGGAGATCCAGGCTCTGGTCGCTCCCTCGACGCTCGGCACGCCGCGCCGCGCGGTGGTCGGCTGGGACCCCGCCCGGCTCTCCATGGTGCTCGCCGTGCTGGACGCGCACTGCGGCGTGCGCCTCGGCGGCCACGACGTTTATCTGAACGTTGCCGGAGGCCTCAGGATTGCCGAGCCGGCTGCCGATCTCGCCGTGGCCGCGGCGCTGGTCTCGTCGCTGTCGGGCGCCGTGCT
>CAZEZD010000377.1:1899-3178 GCA_964516115.1 uncultured Hyphomicrobiales bacterium | reverse complement strand
GGACGCAGCGACTGGGTCGCCGAGGAAATGCGCGTTCTCACCTCGCCCGACACCTACCGGCAGGAGCCGGAACGCGCGTGGGAACGTTTCCGCAGCCGCGTGCGCAAGCCGAAGGAACTCGCCGTTCTCATGGCGGTGGCCGGCTGGCGCGAACGTGAGGCCCAGGCCCGCGACGTGCCGCGCTCGCGCGTGCTCAAGGACGACTGCCTGTTCGATATCGCCCTCACCGGCCCGAAGACCGTCGAGGCGCTCGGCGCCATGCGGTCCATTCCGAAGGGGTGGGAGCGGTCGCGCGACGGCATGGCTGTCGTCGAGGCCGTGCAGGTCGGGCTTGCCCGCGATCCGCGCGATCTGCCGCCCATCGACAAGCACCGCCCGCAGAGCCAGTCTCAGTCGGCGACGGTCGAGCTGCTCAAGGTGCTGCTCAAAATGGTCGCTGAAAAGCACCATGTCGCCGCCAAGGTGGTGGCGACCTCCGACGATCTCGACCGAATCGCCGAAAACGACGAGGCCGACGTCGGCGCCCTCAAGGGCTGGCGGCGCGAACTGTTCGGAGACAAGGCGCTGGCGCTCAAGCACGGCAAGCTCGCTCTCGCCATCGAGCGCGGCCGTGTCACGGCCGTCGACCGGGTGCCGTCCGTGGTGATTGCTGAAGCCTGACGGGACGCGACATGAGCAGGATCGATCCGGCCCTCGCGAGGGCCCACGAACTTCTCGACCGGTTCATCCTCTTCGACGGGCACAACGACCTGCCCTATACCATCCGCCGCGCGGCGGATGGCGACGTGAAGGCCTATGGGCTCGACCGCGTCCACCAGGAGAGCGACACCGACATCCCGCGCCTGCGGGAGGGCCGGGTCGGCGCCCAGGTCTTCGCGGCCTTCGTACCGACATCGGTGCCCGATCCCGGACGCTTCACGCTGGAGCAGATCGCCGTTGGCCTCGACATCGAGGAGGTTCATTCCGACGTCTTCCGTCCGGCGCGCAAAGCCTCGGACATCGCCAGGGCGCGCCGGGAGGGCAAGATCGCCTCGGTCATCTCGGTGGAAAGCGCCGTCGGCCTCGCCGGCTCGCTGTCGCCCCTGCGGGTCTGGCATGCTGCGGGCGTGCGCATCCTGACCCTTTGCCACAATGAAACTCTCGACTGGATCGACTCAGCGACCGATGCCCCCCGCCACGACGGCATCACCGATTTCGGCCGCGCCGTGGTCGCCGAGTGCAACCGCATGGGCATTATGGTGGATCTCGCCCACGCCTCGCACAGGGCGCAGCATGCCGT
>CAZEZD010000377.1:0-1889 GCA_964516115.1 uncultured Hyphomicrobiales bacterium | reverse complement strand
CCACGGCTGCGCCGGTTCTCTGGTCGCATTCCAACGCGACTGCGCTCTGTCCCCACCCGCGCAACGTGCCCGACGACGTTCTCGACCGGGTGAAGGCCAATGGCGGCGTGGTCATGGCCACCTTCGTGCCGAACTTCATCTCGCGGAAAAGCCATGACTGGATGGCGCCGCTGCAAGTGTACGGCAAGACGCGCCCGGACATCGACATCGACGCCGCCGTGTCGCGCAAGGCGGCCGAGACCGGTCCCTGGCCGCGCGCGTCGATCCCCGAACTGTGTGATCACATCGGCTATATCGTCGGGCGCACCGGTCTCGCCCACATCGGAATCGGCTCCGACTTCTTCGGCGGCCCCAACCCGCCGGACCTCGCGGATGCCTCGCGCTTTCCCCACCTCGTTGCCGAACTGATCCGGCGAGGCTGGTCGGATGCCGCGCTCAAGGGCCTGCTGTCCGGCAATGTCCTGCGCGTCTGGCGGAGCGTTGAGAAGGTGTCGGCAACCCTGCGTCGGAGCCGCCCGCCGGCAGTCGCCCGGATCGGCTAGCAGGGGGCGGTGAGGCCCAAACGGACGAAGCCGACGACCTGAGGACGCCGGCTTCGAAACGAGTGATCAGCCCGTCGGTCGAACGAATGGCGCTCAATGCGCCATCAGCACCGGAACCGGCGAGTACTGGAGCAGCGTCGTCGTCGTGCCGCCGAGCACCATCTGCCGCAGGCGCGAATGGGCGTAGGCGCCCATCACGATCATCTGGGCCCGGGTGTTCTGGGCATGCTCGACGATCGTCTTGCCGACGTCGCGGCTGTACGGGAGGTTGGTGACCGTCACCTTCACGCCGTGATGGGCCAGCATGGGCGCAAGGTCGGCGCCGGCCACCAGGTCATCGGCATGGCGGTCGCCGAGCACCGAGACGATCTCCACCTGGCCCGCCTTGTCGATGAAGTCCGAGGCCGAACCGATGGCGCGGGCCGCAACGGCCGAGCCGTCCCAGGCGACGACGATGGAGTTCGTGGCGCGGGACGGGTCGAAGCCATCGGGCGCGAGAATGGTGGGGCGACCCGAGGACAGGAGAAGCGTCTCGGCAAGTTCGGTGGCCCAGACATCGTCGGGACGCGGGCGGCCGCAGACGCAGAAATCGTGGAGGCGCGCGCGCTTCCCGATCCGGCTGAACAGCGGGTCGATCGCGTCGGTGACCACCTCGACAGTGGCAGAGACGCCAGCGGTCTGAGCGGCGTGGCGGATCGATTCGCTCAGTTCGTCGGCCTTATCGGTCCGGGTGTCGTTCTCGTCGGCAACGATGGCCTGTACTTCCGCGACGCCGGAATAGACGACGACGGGAACCTTGATGGCTCCCACCACGACCGACAGGTGGGCGCCGTTGGCCGCTGCCAGCGAGACGGCGTAATCAATGGCGCCCTGCGGCTTGGCGCCATCTCCTGCGATGAGGGCCAGCAGAATCGACTTGATGGACATTGGGGGAGCTCCCTATTCAGGACCGAACACGCGATAAAGTTGCGTGTTCCATGCGAAGCGTCCTTGATGGAGATCAGACGCCGGGCGACACCCTAGCCCATCACAGCGGAATGTTGTCGTGCTTCTTCCAGGGCGTCTCCGCCGCCTTGTGCCGCAGCAGGGACAGGGCGCGCGCGACCCGCCGCCGCGTCGAATGCGGCATGATGACCTCGTCGATATAGCCCCGCTCGGCGGCGACGAAGGGCGACAGGAAGCGCTCCTCATATTCCCTTGTCCGCGCCGCGATCTTGTCGACATCGTTCATATCGGCGCGGAAAATGATCTCCACGGCACCCTTGGCGCCCATCACGGCGATCTGCGCAGAAGGCCAGGCATAGTTGATGTCGCCGCCGATATGCTTGGACGCCATCACGTCATAGG
>CAZEZD010000376.1:0-3186 GCA_964516115.1 uncultured Hyphomicrobiales bacterium | reverse complement strand
GAGGCGGCCGATGTCCTTGCGTCCCAGCGCCTTGGCGCCGCCGAGGGTCGCCGCATTGAAGACGTCGACGGAGCGGGTGTCATAGACGTCCTCGCCGACGACGCGCGACATGATGGCGACGTGGCGCATCTCCTCGATCATGTTGTGTGGATAGGTGTCGGTGCCGATCGCCATGTTGACGCCGCGGCGGACATATTCACCGAAGGTCTGCAGGGTGATGCCGCGGCGCTGGAAGACGGTCGGGCAGTGGGCGACCGTCGTGCCGGCATCCACCAGATCCTGAAGATCGTCACGGCGCGGCCAGTGGGTGGACGTGTGGTGGTCCATGAAGATGCCGTGGCCGATCAGCGAGCGGTCGGAGAGCACGTCGAGCGAGCCGAGCCATTCCACCGGCGTCATGCCGTGGCGACGGGTGATCTCGTGGAACTCGACCACCGACTGCGCCGCGTGGATCTGGAAGGGGAGCTTGCGCTTCTTGGCCTCGGCGAAGCTCGCCTTGATGAGGCCGGGCGTGCAGGTGTCGATCTGGCTCGGCGAGACCATACCGGACATGCGGCCCGAGGGGTGCTTCGCGGCAGCCTCGAGCACCTTCATCGCCGCTTCCATGGCCGGGACGCCCTCGTCCTTCGCCCATTCGTATTCGACGACGTGGCCGTTCCTGGTGAACCAGCGGGCGGAGCGGTACATGGGCGAGAGGACGCCGCGCAGGCCGGAGGCGGCGAAGGTGTCGAGCCAGCCGTCCCAGGCCACCGACATGTCGACCAGCGTGGTGACGCCCGACAGCAGCAGTTCGGAATAGGCCACGGTGGCGGAAGCCGGGATTGCCTCCATGTCGGGGGCGCCGCCGGCATCGGCCCGGAACAGCGGCATGAATTCGTAGAGGGCCGACTGGTAGAGCTTCGGCGAGCCGAGCTCGTCGTTCCAGCCCTTGGCCATGGGCTCGGAAGCGGGATGGGAGTGGACGTTGACGAGGCCCGGCATGACAAGCATGCCCGACCCGTCGATCGTGGTCGCGGCCTTGCCCGCAAAGCCCGGGCCGACGTGAATAATCTTGTCGTCCTCGAAGGCGACGTCGGCCCCCTGCATGTAGGTGTGCTTGCGGCCATCATAGGCGACGACCCAGGAAGCGTTCTTGATCAGGGTGACGGGCATCGGGCGTTCCTCGGAGGGGGCGTTTCTGGTTCGGCTGCCAGGTCTGGCGCCAAGACAACGGCCGGGCGCGCGAAGGCGCCCGGCCGCAGGTCGTCACATCAGCGCGTGAAGCGCAGGTCGAGGCCCTTGTAGAGGCCGCAGCCGTAGATGTTGTGGGCCTTGAAGGGAGCAAGGCGCGCGGAGGCGGCCACCTTCATCGGCTCGTGGTAGAGCGGGATCCAGACAGCCGCGTCATGCACCTGCTGGAGCACCTGGCCGTAGGCCGCGGCACGGTCGGCGTCGGAGACGGCCGTCATGCCGGACTGCAGCAGACGATCGGTGTCGTCGTTCTTCCAGTTCATGCGGTTCGGGGTCGGCGCGTTGGTCGAACGGAAGTAGAGGTTCAGCGCGTCACCGGCGGTGATGTAGGGGAAGGACATGCCGAACAGGTCGAACTCCTGCGTGGCGAGCTTGCCCCAGGCGACCGTCGCATCGAAGAGCTGGATGCGCAGGTCGACGCCGATCTTGCGCAGGTCGCCCTGCACCGTCTCCATCAGCTTCTGCCAGGTCGAGCCGGTGAAGCCGTAGGCGAGCGGCGAAAGTCGGACGCCGTTCTTGGAGCGGAAGCCGTCGGCGCCGCGCACCCAGCCGGCCTCGTCGAGGATGCGGTTGGCTTCGGCGACGTTGGTGCGGATCAGGCGGGAGTCGATCGCCTTGTTCCAGTCGGTGGCCGACTGGTGGATGTAGGAATAGGCCGGCTCCGTCTCACCGTAGTTGATGTCGCGGGAAATGGCTTCCTGGTCCACGGCCATGACCATGGCGCGACGCACGACGGCATCGTCCACGCCAACCTTGTCGACCTTGAACCCGATGAAATAGGTCCAGAAGGCGGCCGGATTGTCGACGACGCGCAGGTTCCGGTTGCCGCGGATCTGCGACAGGCCCGAATAGGGCACATACTGCGTCGCCTGGCTCTGACCGGTCAGCACGGCGGCGAGACGGGTGTTCTCCTCCGGCACGATGCGCCAGACGATCTCCTGGATGTGGGCCGGACCGCGGTTCTCGTAGATCGGCGGACCCCAGCGATAGGCGTCGTGGCGGCGCAGGCGCATGTCGTTGCGCGGACGCCACTCGCCCCAGCAGTAGGGGCCGGTGCCGTTGAAGCCGCGCACGCCGAAATCGGCGCCGAGGGCCTCGACATTGGCCTTGTCGATGACGACGGCGAAGCTCTGGGTGAGCTGGTAAAGCAGTTCGGAGAAGGGCGCGGTCAGGCGGTATTCGACCGTGGTGGCGTCCTTGGCGACGATGTCCTCGACCGGGCCGGCGCGCCAGCGCACCGGCGAGCGGGTGGCCGGGTCGATCCAGCGCTTCAGCGAATAGACCACGTCGTCGGCGGTCATCTGCTTGCCGTCGCAGAACTTCACGTCCGAGCGCAGCTTGAAGGTGTAGACCTTGCCGTCGGGCGACACGGTCCAGCTCTCGGCGAGGCCCGGCTTGATCGAGGTCATGTCATGGTCGAGCGACACGAGCGTGTCGGCGAGCATGAACAGCACCTCGGACGCCGCGCGGGCGGTCGAGCGATGCGGATCGTAGCGGTCGGAATCGACCTCACGGACGATGGTCAGCGAGTTCTGTGCCTGCGCCGATGCCGGCGTGGCGAAGGCCAGGCCGCCGGCGATGGCGGTGGCCAGCAATGCAAGTCGTTTCACACTCATGTCCCAACTCCTCTGAAGACGTGGGTTCTCTGTCGGCCGGTGATTGCCCCGGACCGTTTGATCTTGCCGGCTCAGGTGTGCCTGAGCCGCGGGTCGAGCATGTCGCGCAGCGCATCGCCGAGGACGTTGGCGCAGAGCACGAGCACGACGATGACGAGGCTCGGCATCACCGCGATATGCGGGGCGAGGAACAGTTCGTTGCGCCCGGCGGAGGCCATGGTGCCGAGTTCGGCGACCGGCGGCTGGGCACCGAGGCCGAGGAAGGACAGGGCCGAGCCGAGCAGGATCACCTGGCCGAAGCGCAGGGTCATGTAGACGAAGACCGACGAGATGCAGTTGA
>CAZEZD010000375.1:0-3202 GCA_964516115.1 uncultured Hyphomicrobiales bacterium | reverse complement strand
CGGGCGGCCATCTGGTCACGGGTCCAGGCCATGGTCTCGTCTCCTCTCAGGCCGCTTTCGGGCGGGTGGTGCGCTGCTCGATGCGCTTGACCACATTCGGAAGGTGGACGATGCGCTTCACGTAGATTCCGGGGGTGTGGATCGCATCGCCGTCGATCTCGCCGGCCTCGACCAGATGCTCGCACTGGACGATGGTCATGCGCGAGGCGGTGGCCATCATCGGGTTGAAATTGCGGGCGGTCTTGCGGAAGACGAGATTGCCCTCCTTGTCAGCCTTCCAGGCGTGGACCAGCGAGATGTCGGCGAACAGGCCGCGCTCCATCACATAGGTCTCGCCGTCGAACTCGCGGATTTCCTTGCCCTCGGCGATCACCGTGCCGACGCCGGTCTTGGTGAAGAACGCCGGAATGCCGGCGCCGCCGGCGCGGATGCGCTCGGCCAGCGTCCCCTGTGGATTGAACTCGAGCTGCAGCTCGCCGGAGAGGAACTGCTGGGCGAAGAGCTTGTTCTCGCCGACATAGGAGGAGATCATCTTGGCGATCTGCTTGGTCTCCAGCAGGATGCCGAGGCCGGCGCCGTCGATGCCCGCATTGTTGGAGATGACGGTGAGGTTCTTCGCGCCCGACTCGCGCACCGCCTCGATCAGCACGTCCGGGATGCCGCAGAGGCCGAAGCCGCCGGACATGATGGTCATGCCGTCCTTGATCTGACCCGCCAATGCCTCCGTCGCGGAGGAATAGACCTTCGAACTCATCGCAAATCGCCTCGTTGCGGCCGGACCGGCCTCGGGTGAATGCCTGCCGCATTCGGTTGGAACTGACCGGCGGACAATGGTGGATTTTCCGCGGTGCATCAAGGATGAACCGCTCGTCAGGTTTGGCTTGCGCCCCGGGTCAGTAGCCGAGAACCCGCGGCAGCCACAAGGCCAGGTCCGGGATCGCCACGACCATGGCGAGGGCGACGGTCATCGCCAGCACCATCCAGATCACCCAGGGGATGGTCGCCTCCATCGGCACCCGGGCGATCTTGCAGGAGACCATCAGATTGACCGCCACCGGCGGGGTGAACTGGCCGATGGCGATCATCATGGTGAGGATGACGCCGAACCAGACGAGGTCCCACGAGAAGGAATTGGCGATGGGGATGAGGATCGGCAGCAGGATCAGGTAGATCGAGATGCCGTCGAGGAACATGCCGACCACCACCAGCAGGATCACCAGCAGCGCCAGGGTCCCGGTCGCGCCGAGCCCGAGCCCGACGATGGCGTCGGCGATCGGCTGGACGATGCCCAGCGTCGAGATCGACCAGGCGAAGACCGAGGCGAGCGCCACGACGATGAGGATGACGGCGGAGAGTTCGCCCGCCTCCACCAGCATCTCGTAGAGGTCGCGCAGGGTGAGCGTGCGATAGACGAAGAAACCGACGAACAGGCCATAGGCGACCGCGATGACGGCCGCTTCCGTCGGCGTGAAGGCCCCCGAGCGCATGCCGCCGAGGATGACCACCGGCGCCATCAGGCCCCAGATCGCCTCCTTGAACGTGCCCCAGACGGTCAGCGCATCGCCGCTGTTGCGGGTCTTGCCGCCGAAGTCCTTGATCCAGGAGATGATGAGGATCGGCACGATGATCGCGATGCCGGCGAGGATGCCGGGAATCATGCCGGCGGCGAAGATCGCCGGCACGGAGACGCCCGGCACCATCACCGCGTAGATGATGAAGGCGATGGAGGGCGGGATGAGGATGTCGGTGGCGGCCGCCGCGCCGACCGTCGAGGCGATGAAGGCGCGCGGATAGCCGTCCTTCACCATGGAATCGGTAACGACCTGGCCGACGGCGGCCGAGGTCGCCGGTCCAGACCCCGAGATGCCGCCGATCACCATGGCGACGAGCACCGAGACGGTGGCGAGCGCGCCGCGGCCGGCGCCCACCAGCGCCGTGGCGAAGCGCACCAGCCTGAGCGCCACGCCGGTACGGTCGAACACCGAGCCGACGAGGACGAACATCGGGATGGCGATGAGCGGGTATTTCGCAATGCCGGCATAGACGTTGGTCGGCATGGCGAGAATGCTCTGCCCGGCGAGCCAGATGGCGAGCGCCCCGGCAAGGCCGAGCGAGATCCCGACCGGCACGGCGGCCACCAGCATGACGATGAAGGCGGCGAAGAGGACGAAGCCGGTCATGCGTCCTCTCCCCGGGAGAGGCGGATGATCCGGCCGATCGCCCGCGCGATGACGGCGATGGACAAGAGCGGCATGACCCCGGTGTAGAGCCACTGCGGGTTGCCGAGGCCGGGCGAGAGAACCTCGTAGCGATACTCGTCCCAGGCGAGGCTGCCGCCATAGATCAGAAGGATGCCGAAGCAGATGATGACCGCCACCATGGCGATCATCTCGAAGCGGCGTCGCAGTGCCGGCGTCATGCCGTCGATCAGGACGCCGATGCGGATATGGCGTCCCGCCGCCACCGCCAGCGACGAGCCGATCATGGTCACCACCACCATCAGCACCACGGAATATTCTTCCGTGAAGGCGAAGGAGACGTTGGTGAGATAGCGCACCACGACGTTGCCGAAGGTGATCAGCGCCATCGCCGCCATCGCCGCGGCAATCAGCACCTCCTCGATCTTCAGCGGGACGCGCGTCTTCGGGGCTGGCTGGCTGGCCGTGGGATCTAGGTTCGCGGGCAAGGTTCAGGCTTTCAGACGGAAGAACGCAGCCGGCGCAAAGCCGGCTGCGTCGAAGGTGTGCCGGACGGGATCAGCTCGCGGCGTTGGCCGCCGCTTCCGCCCTCTTCACGAGGTCGGCGCCGACCTGCGCCGCCCACTTGTCGAAGACCGGGCGGGTGGCGCGGGCGAAGGCGCGCTTCTCCTCGGCCGTCAGGGTGACGGTGGCGACGCCGCGCTTGGCGAGTTCCTCCAGCGACGACTTGTCGTTGGGGTCGAGGATGCCGAGACCCTTGCGGGTGGCGCCGATCTGCACCTTGGCGGCGTCGCGGGCGCTCTCGCGGACGATCTCCTTGTCAGCGGCCGAGAAGGTCTCCCAGACCGGCTTGGCGACATGGAACAGGCCGGCGTCGACGCAGTAGTTCCAGATCGTCATGTGCTTCTGGGCGAGCGCGTCCATCTTGAGGCCGAGGAACAGGTTCACCGGGTTCTCCTGCCCGTCGACGGCGCCGGTGGACAGGGCCGGCTGCAGGTCGGCGA
>CAZEZD010000374.1:0-3214 GCA_964516115.1 uncultured Hyphomicrobiales bacterium | reverse complement strand
GGGATGCGCATGGAGGCCACGGATGTCCTGCGACTGTGGCGCGGATGTGACCCGTCGATGGCGCGATGGGTGATCGCTCATCGGCGTGCCGCCGGCGCCACGGTCCCGTTCCGGGTGGCGAAGAACTGGCCGACCGCCTTGGCGACGGAATCGGCGGTGCGGTCGCGCCAGATCGCCGATGTCAGCATCTCGACATCGCGCCGGCTGGTGACGAAGCCGAGTTCCACCAGGACCGAGGGGATGTCGTGGGCCCGCAGCACCTGGAAGCCCGCCGAGCGTAGCGGCAGGCGGTGCATTCGCGTCACCTGGCGCATCTCGCCGGCCAGCGTGCGGGCGAAGTTCGCCGAATAGATGCGGGTCTCGCGACGGGTAAGGTCGATGAGAATATCGGCGATCTCGGAGGGCTCTTCCGACAGATCGAGGCCGGCAATGGCGTCGGCCTTGTTCTCGCGCTCGGCGAGGCGCTCGGAATCGGCATCCGAGGCGCGGTCCGACAGCGTATAGACCGTCACGCCGCGGGCATTCTCGTTGGCGCCGCCGATAGAATCGGCATGCACGGAGATGAACAGGTGGGCGCGCGCCTCGCGTGCGATCCTGACGCGGTCTGCCAGTGGGATGAAGATGTCGCGGTCGCGCGTCATCACAACGCGATAGCGCCCGCCGGCGGCGAGCTTGTCGCGCAGCACCTTGGCGAAGTCGAGGACGATCATCTTCTCCTCGTCGCCGGTCGACGGCGCGGTCGCGCCGGGGTCGATGCCGCCATGGCCGGGATCGATGACGATGACCGGGGGACCACTATCGTCGTCGGGCCGTTGCGACAGGCGTGGACCCAGGGTCTCGCGATCGCCGCGGCGCGCGAGGTTGCTGACAGCGCGATCGGCGAGGGCGCGCCGGAAACCCTCGGCGTCGGTGCGCACCAGATCAAGGTGGAGCCGCGGCGGCCGGCCCTCCTCGCCCTCGATGGTCAGGGCCCGCTCGATGATCGCCGGCCCGGACAGCTCCACCACGATGCGCGACTTTCCCGGCGCGAAAAGGCCGAAGCGGAACGTCTTGACGAGGCCGCGCCGCTCGGCGACCGCCCGCGGCGCCATGTGGAAGTTCACCTCGTCGAGGTCGATGATGACGCGGTAGGGATCGGCGAGTGCAAAGGCGCGCATCTCCACCGCCCGCGTCAGGTCGAAGGTCAGGCGCGTGCGCTGGCCGTCGACCGTCAGATGCGCCGCGGAGACCGCGGCCGGCAGGGTCGAGCGCGCGCCGTCTCCAGCCGGTCGCGCCACGGCACCGCGCCCGGCGGCGGAGACCGCGCCGGTCGTCTGGGCCTGCGAGGCGGCGCCCGTCAGGACGGATGCGGCCAGCAGGACGGCGAGGAGGCGGCCCGGAGCCATGAACCCTCGGAGAATCGCTGCGACGACGGCCAGGAGACCGCCAACATCCGATAACTCATAGGACGGGGCGGGTTAACCCGTCGTTAAGCATTGCGGGCAGGTCCCGGAGCGGGCGTTGCACCTCGGCAACGGACGGCACGGGTCAGGTATCGCGCGCCGTGATCTTCTCGACGAGTTCGCGATAGGCCGGTGTACCGACGCCGACCTGGCCCCAGATCGCACGCTTGCGGCCTTCAGGCGCCAGCACATCGTACTGCTCGTCGGCGGCCCAGAGCGCCACGATCTGGTTCGGGAACAGATAGCCGTCGGCGTCGAACGCATGGTCGCCGCCGCCCTCCCCGGCGGCCACCGCGCGGAACAGCTCGGTCGCAGGCGTGTCGGCGCAGTCGAGACCGGCGCAGATGACGCGATGGACCTCAGGCAGCGGCGCCACGCCGATGAACCTCACGCGCCCCGCAGCATCATAGTCGACCTGGATCGTCTCGTCGGCGAAGACGTCGGCTTCGGCATGGTGCGTGCCGGCCCCCAGTCCAAGCGCCCGCGCGGCGGCACGGATGGCCGGACGGCCCGCCCCGAGCTTGAAGGGGCCAAGCCCGTCATGGGGCAGAAGCTGAAGCCTGATCATGCGCTGCGTCCTTGTCGATGCCCGCTGGTGCGACGGCACTGCGGCAACCCTGTGACCTTCCGTTATGGGTCAGCATCAGTGCCTCGCCTGCCCCGCCGCGAAACTGTGGGATTTGCGCAACAGCCCATCCCCCTCGGTGGTGTCACAGAGCGCTTCTCGCGGCTTCGTGATTGCGGCTTTTTCGCGAACAGGTCACCTGTAGGCCCTCGCATTTAACCACGATTCATCGCAGGGCAGCGC
This sequence comes from uncultured Hyphomicrobiales bacterium, assembly GCA_964516115.1. GTDB lineage: Bacteria > Pseudomonadota > Alphaproteobacteria > Rhizobiales > Phreatobacteraceae > Phreatobacter. The sequence continues at coordinate 964 of CAZEZD010000374.1, read as the reverse complement.
AGTGATGCAGAACGATTCCGTGAATGTCGCATCCCCGTCCTCCGCGAGCGGCCCTGAGCCGCTCCAACTCTCCCGTCGGTTCTTCGTCCTGGCGGCCCCGGCGATCCTGACGACGGCATGCACCCCGGCCATGCACAGCGCCGGCTCCTACGGGACCGTCTCGGAAGGGCGCGTGACGCTGCCGGCGATGGACACCTCGGGCGTCAATCCGCGCTGGCTCCGCCAGACTGTGGCCTATTCCGGCGGCGAAGCTCCCGGCACCATCGTGGTGCGCCCCTCCGAGCGGCATCTCTATTTCGTCACGGGCCGCGGCACCGCGATCCGCTATGGCGTCGGCGTCGGACGCCAGGGCGCCCTCTGGCATGGCCGCGCCGTCGTCGGCCGCAAGGGCTCCTGGCCGAACTGGACGCCCACGGCCAACATGATCCGCTACGATCCCCGCAACGCCCGCTATGCCGGCGGCATGCCGGGCGGCATCAACAATCCGCTGGGCGCCCGCGCGCTCTATCTCTACCGCGGCAATCGGGACACGATGTACCGCCTGCACGGCACCAATGTGCCCTCGTCGATCGGCACCGCGGTGTCGTCGGGCTGCATCCGCCTGTTCAACCACGACATCATCGACCTGCATAACCGCGCCCGCATCGGCACCCCGGTGGTCGTGCTCGCAGGTTGACGTTCAACGTCAAGCACATGACGGGGAAGCTGTTTTGCCCCCCGTCGCTTATCCGGCTTGCCAATGCGGCCCTCGCGCCGTTACAACCTCTCCCGCATGGTTCGCGGGCCCGAGGGTAGCGAGTCGCGTTTGCTACCGGTGATACCCATCCGGTTCCGCGGCTTGATCATCCGAGAAGCGCCCCGTTCAGGTTTCTCCCAGAGACCCAGACGACCGTGCCCCTTCGCCGCATCTTCCTTGCGGCGCATCACGTTCACGGGTGTACGGCATGCCGGCATCGACGGTTGC
>CAZEZD010000373.1:0-3223 GCA_964516115.1 uncultured Hyphomicrobiales bacterium | reverse complement strand
TGCCGGCCATACGCTGGTCATCGACGGCGTCACCTACAAGCTGTCGCTGCTGCCTTCGGGCATCGTCCGGCCGGGCAAGCTGTCGGTCATCGGCAACGGCGTGGTCGTCGACCCGCACGCGCTGGTCGCCGAGATCGAGCGCGTCTCGGCCCAGGGCGTCGCCATCGCCCCCGAGACGCTGCGCATCGCCGAGAACGCCTGCCTGATCCTTTCCGTACATCGTGAACTGGACCAGCAGCGCGAGGCGGCCAATTCCGGCACCAAGATCGGCACGACCGGCCGCGGCATCGGCCCGGCCTATGAGGACAAGGTCGGTCGCCGCGCCATCCGCATGACCGATCTCACCGACCTCGGCTCGCTCATGCCGAAGATCGAGCGGCTGCTTGTCCATCACAACGCGCTGCGCCGCGGCCTGCGCCTGCCCGAGATCGAGGCGCAGTCGATCTACGACGAACTCGCCGGCGTCGCCCCGAAGGTGCTGCCCTATGTGACGACGGTCTTCGATCTCCTCGACGATGCGAAGCGCTCCGGCAAGCGCATCCTGTTCGAGGGTGCGCAGGGAACGCTGCTGGACATCGACCACGGCACCTATCCCTTCGTGACGTCCTCGAACACGGTGTCGGGGCAGGCCGCGATCGGCTCGGGCATGGGGCCGGGGGCGATCAACTATGTCCTCGGCATCACCAAGGCCTATACGACCCGTGTCGGCGGTGGCCCGTTCCCGACCGAACTCGAGGACGAGAACGGCCAGATCATGGGCGAACGCGGCCGCGAATTCGGCACGGTCACCGGACGTCGGCGCCGCTGCGGCTGGTTCGACGCGGTTCTGGTGCGGCAGGCGGTGAAGACGAACGGCATCGACGGGATCGCGCTGACCAAACTCGACATCCTCGATGTGTTCAAGGAGATCAAGGTTTGCGTGGGCTATGAACTCGACGGCAGACAGATCGACATCTTTCCGGCCAACCAGGACGCGCAGCAGCGCATCCGGCCGATCTACGAGACGATCGAGGGCTGGGATTCGACCACGATGGGCGCGCGTTCCTGGGGCGAATTGCCGGCACAGGCGATCAAGTATGTCCGGCGGATCGAGGAATTGATTGGTTGTCCGGTCGCGTTACTATCGACCAGCCCGGAGCGCGACGATACGATTCTGGTGCGCAATCCCTTCGAGTAAGAGTTGAGGGGCGAGAAGCGAGTTTCGATGGCCGACTACACGCCCCTGATCTCCCGTGCCGTTGGGGCACTGACGGACAACACCGGCGAGGCGCGCCGCGCGGTCTATGACCGCGCGCGGGCTGCTCTGCTCGCCCAGTTGCGCAACATGAACCCGCCCCTCCCGGAGGAGCACATCACGCGCGAGCGCATGTCGCTCGAGGATGCGATCCGCAAGGTCGAGGCGGAGCGTTCGTCCGAGAGCCTCGATCAGATGCTGGAGCGCGAATTCGCCACCCTGGGCAAGGGTGCGTCCCGCCAGGACCCGATCTCGATCGCTGGCGCCCGCACGGTGAGCGACGCCGCGCACGATGCCGAGACGCTGGGTGACGCCACCGCCTATGCCCGCCAGTCGGCCCGCGATCAGTTGACCGCTCCGGAAGCGGGCGTCCCGGCTGAACGCATCGAGCCGAGCGTCGAGCGGGCGCATCCGTTCAGCAATGCCAATGAGGGCGAAACATCGCCGATCCGGCCGCGCGTGTCGGTTCTCGGCGAGGAGGGCGACAAGCCGGCGCGAAAGGGCGGCGGTGGCGCCATCGCTATCGTTCTGGTGCTGCTGCTTCTCGCTGGCGCTGGCGGGCTCGGCTGGTATGTGGCGAACAATCACCCCGACCGGCTGCCCTTCTCGACCGCGCGCGCGCCAACACCCGGGCCGGCGCCTGCGCCTGCGCCCGCACCGGTTCCGGCCGCCGATCCGGAGCGCCCGAAGGCCACTGACCGCGTCGGGGGAGATACCCCTGCACCTGCGCCCGTGGCGACACCGGCCGCGCCTGTAGCGCCGCAGCCGCGCCAGATCGTGCCGGTCGACCCGCCAGCTACGGCCTTGCCACCGGCATCGGCTGATTCTGCGGATACGCCTCCGGCCGCTGCGGCTCCTGCGCCGGCGGACGCCCCCCCAGCCCCGGCTGCGGATGCCCACCCGGCCACCCCCGCTCCGGCGCCTTCGCCACCCGCGGCGGCCGCACCGGCTCCCGCTGCTGCGCCGAGTGCCCCTGTCGTGCCCGGTCAGGCGCAGCGGGCCGCGCTGTTCGAGGAGACGCCGGGCAATGCGGCCGGCACCCTGATGCAGGGTTCGGTCGTCTGGCGGACGCAGACGGTCAGCGTCGGCCCGGGGCAGCCGCCTGACCTGGCGCTTCTCGGCGAGGTGTCCATCCCCGAGCGGCGCATGACGGTGACCATCACCATCCGCCGCAATCTCGACCAAACGCTGCCCGCCAGCCATACCATCGAGATCCTCTACGCCCTGCCGCGCGACTTCCAGTTCGGCGGCGTGGCCGAGGTCCCCGGCGTCCTGATGAAGGTGTCGGAACAGGCGCGCGGTGTGCCGCTGGTCGGTCAGGCGGTGCGGGTGACCAACGGCTTCTTCTTCGTCGGGCTGTCGGGCTTCGACATGGACCGCAACAGCAACATCCAGGCGCTGAAGACCCGGCCGTTCTTCGACATCCCGATGCGCTACGATTCGGGCCGCAGGGCCATCCTGACCGTGGAGAAGGGTCCCGCCGGCGACCGCGCCTTCGAAGAGGCCATGCAGGCCTGGGGTCAGTAAGGGGGACCGACGCCGGCGTTCCACGCGGAACCTGATCCGGTATCGTCCGCCGGACGAACCAACAAAAAAGGGAGGCTTTGCAGCCTCCCTTTCGCATATGTTGATCTCGGCGACGCGACTACGGTGCGGCGATCTGCGGCGCCTGGGCGGCCGGGCGCTCGATCTCGCGGATCGACTTGACGACCGCATCCTGAACCTTCTCGAAGGCGCGGACCTCGATCTGGCGGACACGCTCGCGCGAGACGCCGAAACGCTCGGCGAGATCCTCCAGCGTGATCGGGTCGTCCTTCAGCCGCCGCTCCTCGAAGATGATGCGCTCGCGCTCGTTCAGAACCCCGAGAGCCCGCGTGAGGGCGAGGCGACGGTTGTCGGTCTCCTCCTCGCGCGCCAGCACGGCCTCCTGACTGTCGGAGTCGTCGGCCAGCCAGTCCTGCCACTCGCCGTCGCCGTCCTCGCGGACGG
>CAZEZD010000372.1:0-3265 GCA_964516115.1 uncultured Hyphomicrobiales bacterium | reverse complement strand
CGTCCCTCGGAAAAGGTCTGGCCTCGGCGGCGCTCGGCGCCCTGCTGCAGGCGCGTGGCTACACGGTCCGGCTGCGCAAGCTCGACCCCTATCTCAACGTCGATCCCGGCACGATGAGCCCGACGCAGCACGGCGAGGTCTTCGTCACCGACGATGGCGCGGAGACCGACCTCGACCTCGGCCACTACGAGCGCTTCACGGGCCGGCCCTGCACGCGCGCCGACAACATCACGACGGGGCGCATCTACCAGGACATCATCACCAAGGAGCGGCGCGGCGACTATCTCGGCGCGACGATCCAGGTCATTCCGCACGTCACCGATGCGATCAAGGACTTCGTCCGCACCGGCAACGAGGGCTTCGACTTCGTTCTGGTGGAGATCGGCGGCACGGTGGGCGACATCGAGGGCCTGCCCTTCTTCGAGGCCATCCGCCAGCTCGGCAACGAGTTGCCTGAGGGCGACAGCATCTATGTCCACCTGACGCTTCTGCCCTACATCGCCTCGGCGGGCGAGTTGAAGACCAAGCCGACGCAGCATTCGGTGCAGGAACTGCGCTCCATCGGCATCGCGCCCGACATCCTGCTCTGCCGCTGCGACCGGCCCATCCCGGAGGGCGAGCGCAAGAAGCTGGCGCTGTTCTGCAACGTCCGCCCCTCGGCGGTTGTCGAGGCGCGCGACGCGGGCTCCATCTACGACGTGCCGCTGGCCTATCATCAGGCCGGGCTCGACGACGAGGTGCTGCGCGCCTTCGGCATCGAGGTGAAGGGCGAGCCGGACATGCGGCGCTGGGCCGATGTCTCCTCGCGCGTCCACAACCCGGAGGGCGAGGTCAACATCGCCATCGTCGGCAAGTACACGGGGCTGAAGGACGCCTACAAGTCGCTGATCGAGGCGCTGGCCCATGGCGGCATGGCCAACAAGGTCAAGGTCAACCTCGAGTGGATCGAGAGCGAGGTCTTCGAGAACGAGGACCCCTCGCCCTACCTGCAGGACGTCCACGGCATTCTCGTGCCCGGCGGCTTCGGCCAGCGCGGCGCCGAGGGCAAGATCCGGGCAGCGCGCTTCGCCCGCGAGCGCAAGGTGCCCTATTTCGGCATCTGCTTCGGCATGCAGATGGCGGTGATCGAGGCGGCGCGGAACCTTGCCGGCGTGACCAATGCCAATTCGACCGAGTTCGGCCCGACCCCTGAGCCTGTCGTCGGCCTGCTGACCGAATGGCTGAAGGGCAACGAGCTGCAGAAGCGCAGTTCGGGCAGCGATCTCGGCGGCACCATGCGGCTCGGCGCCTATACCGCGCATCTGAAGCCGGATTCGAAGATCGCCTCGATCTACCGCGCCGACGTGATTTCCGAGCGCCACCGCCACCGCTACGAGGTCAATCTCGACTATCGGAAACGGCTTGAGGACAAGGGCCTCGTCTTCACCGGCCTGTCGCCCGACGGCGTTCTGCCCGAGACGATCGAATACCCGGACCATCCCTGGTTCATCGGCGTGCAGTATCACCCCGAGCTGAAGAGCCGGCCCTTCGATCCCCATCCGCTGTTCCGCTCGTTCATCGAGGCTGCCAAGGCGCAGTCGCGCCTGGTGTGATGAAGCCGGTCGCGGTCGCAGGCTCCCTGGTGATCCTGACGGCGGGGGCCATCGTCGCCTACGTCATGCTCACCGGCGGCGAATGCGCCGGTGCGGCCGTCTATCGCGACGTCGCCTCCTGCGTGTCCAGCGGTCGCACGGTCTCCGGCTGCCAGGGGCACCTGGCCGAGGCCAACCGCCGGCTGACACAGACGGGACCCGTCTTCGACATGCGCCAGCAATGCGAGGACATCTATCGTTCCTGTCAGCCGGCCGCACGCGCCGTCGGATTCGTGCCGGTGGCTACCGGCTTCTGCCTCAGACCTGGAGCGCCCGACAGGGTCGTGCCGGTGTTCGGGCGAGGCTAGTCTCCCGTCCGGTCCGGCGTTAGCCTCGGCTGGCAACGGTCAGGAGGGGCTATGATCATCGCGGACTATCTCTCGGGCTTTCCGGCTTTTCTCGCGCACTATGCGCTCGCCATTCTGTTCCTCGTCATCTTCGGCGCGATCTATACGACCATCACCCGCCACAACGAGTTCGACCTGATCCGCAAGGGCAATACGGCGGCGGCCATCTCGCTCGCCGGCAGCCTGATCGGCTTCTCGCTGCCGCTCGCGGCATCAGTCGAATATTCCGAATCGATCCTCGACAACGCACTCTGGGCCTGCGTGTCGCTGTTCATCCAGATCGTCATCTACTACCTCGCGCGCGTCATCATCGACGACCTCAGCGGCCGCATCGAACGACAGGAACTCTCCGCCGGCATCTGGCTCGGGGCGGTGTCCATCGCCGGAGGTCAACTGGCCGCCGCCTCGATGACGACATGAGGAGGGGCCGATGACGGACCAGAAACCTCCCCAGAAGCCGCCCTTCGGCAAGAAGCAGCGCCGCAACCTTCCCAAGCCCCAGGTGCGGGTGGATGCGGCGGCGCCGCCCCGGCAGAAGCGCTCCATGCTGTTGTCGCCGGCCGGGCTTGGCACCATGGCGGTCCTCGGCGTCGGCGCGATGGTCGTCACCAACGGCTTCGGCGGCGGCGGCACGCGGCAGACCTGTTCGGTCGGGCAGGTGGCGACCTCGGTCGCCCAGTGCGAGGCGCTGATGCCCGGGCCGCAATGCGCGGCTGCCTTTGCCGGCGGGGCGGCGGCGGTCGGACTGTCCCGCGCGGGTTCCGGTCCATGGTCGGTGCAGCCGGTGTCGCTCGGCGCCGGTGGAGCCTACCAGACCCTCGCGGGCGTGCCTTTCAGCACGGCCCGGACGTGCCGGTCGTCGAGCAGCACCTCGCGCTCCTACTTCTGGGGCGGCAGTTCGTCGGCGGGGCGCAGTTCGTCGGGCCTTTCCTCCGGCCAGAGCCAGGGGGTGACGCGGTCGGGGTTCGGATCGACCGCCCGAGGCTTCTCCAGTTCTTCCAGCAGGGGTGGATGACATGCAGAGGATCGCCATCGCCGAACGCCCCAACTGGCGCGCGCTCGCGGACGAATACGGCTTCGCCTACGCCATGCCGGACGGCGAGCGCTACTGGGACGAGCGCGCCTATTACAGCTTCACGCTGCGCCAGATCGAGGACGACATCGAGGAGGGAACGGCCGAACTGGTGGCGATGTGCGGCGAATGGGCCGGGCGTGCCGTGCGCGACGAGGAATATCTCAAGCGCCTCAACATTCCCTCGACCTACTGGGACTGGATCGCACAGAGCT
>CAZEZD010000371.1:0-3289 GCA_964516115.1 uncultured Hyphomicrobiales bacterium | reverse complement strand
GGCCGCCAGGATCGCGGCGGCTGCGACAAGGCCCTGTCTACGGGTGATGCGCATGGAAAAGCTCCCTCGATCTGGTCGGGCATAGGGAATTGCGGACGGCACCTCCCCGACGACGGGGCCGCCTTTCCACACGAAGCGTATGGAAGTTTCTTCTCGTCAGACATGCGAAGTTGGCAAGACTGGTGTCCAATGCCGACACATCATTATCGGTCAGCGATACGATGGATGCACCGACTGCAGTGTCGCAGGCCCGGCGGGAGCGTGTGTCGCGGGCAAGCCCTGCATGCGGCAAAAGCGCGCCCCCCTCGCCGAAGCGCGTTGCAATCTGATCGCATCTCTATTGTCTAGTTACCGTAACGGTATATTCGTTTCGAGAAATTTACGTGTAACACAACACAATTGACTAATACGGCAATATTATCACAATTCACTTTATAGTCTTATACTGACGAATTCGCGCCTTGCTTGCCAGCAATCGCCGGCATCGCCTATGAACACGATGGGCATGGATCGTTGCATTGGTTCCCCCATCCCCATCACACAAGAACATCACCCTTTAGGGGAGGCTCTCCACGTGCTGCGAATTGACCTGCGCGACCTCATCGGAGGCGCCCTCCTGTTTGCTCTTGGTGTCTGGTTTCTGGTCCGGTCGCTCCAGCTCCAGGTCGGCACGAGTACGGCCATGGGCCCGGGCTATTATCCGATGCTGGCATCGGGAGCGATGATCGGCCTGTCGCTGATCATCGTCGTTTCATCCCTCGTCCGCCCGGGCGATGCACCCGAGGTGTCCTGGCGGCCGCTGCTGAGCGTCGGCGCGTCCATCCTGACCTTCGCCATCGTGATGGATTTCCTCGGCCTCATGCCGGCCATCTTCGCCACCGTCGCGATCGCCTCGCTGGCCGACCGCCGCTCCCGCCCCGTGCCGACGCTGCTTCTGGCCGCGGGTCTGTGCGTGGGGGCCTATGTCCTGTTCATCAAGCTGCTCGGCATGCCCATGCAGCCCCTCAAGTGGTACTGACATGGATCTGCTGGCCAATATGGCGCTGGGTTTCCAGACCGCCTTCTCTCCCGAAAACCTGCTCTATTGCTTCCTGGGGGTCTTTCTCGGGACCTTCATTGGCGTTCTGCCGGGCATCGGCGCGCTTGCCGCCGTCTCCATGCTCCTGCCGGTGACCTTCTACCTGTCGCCCACGGCGGCGCTCGTCATGCTCGCGGGCGTCTACTACGGCGCCGAATATGGCGGCTCGATCGCCTCCATCCTGCTCAACCTCCCGGGCACGCCTTCCGCGGCGGTGACCTGCCTCGACGGCTATCCGATGTCGCAGCAGGGGCGCGCCGGCGAGGCGCTGTTGATGACGACAGTTGCCTCCTTCGTCGGCGGCAGCGTCGGCATCATCCTGCTGATGGGGTTTGCGCCGCTTCTCTCGAAGGTCGCGCTGGCCTTCGGGGCGGCGGACTATTTCGCCGTCATGTTATTCGGACTTCTCGCGGCCAGCGCCATCAGCCAGGGCTCGCCCGTGAAGGGCATCATCATGGTGGTGCTCGGCGTCCTCATCGGCTGCATCGGCGCCGATCTGGAAACCGGGGCCGACCGCTTCACCATGGGCTTCCACAACCTGTTCGACGGCGTCAGCATCATCGCCCTGGCGATGGGTCTCTTCGGCATTTCCGAAATCATCGCATCGATCAAAGGCAGCCAGCAGCGCCCCCACACGCGGATCACCTTCCGGTCCATGCTGCCGAGACCCGGCGAGATGAAGCGGTCCATCATGCCGATGGCGCGCGGCGCCGCGATCGGCTCCCTGTTCGGCACCCTGCCCGGCACCGGCCAGACCATCGCCGCCTTCATGAGCTATGTGGTGGAGAAGAAGGTCTCGCGAACGCCCGAGCGGTTCGGCAAGGGGGCGATCGAAGGGATCATGGGGCCGGAGGCCGCCAACAATGCAGCCGCGCAGACCGCGTTCATTCCGACCCTGACCATGGGCATTCCCGGCGCCGCCACGATGGCGCTGATGCTCGGCGCCCTGATGATCCACGGCATCACGCCCGGCCCCATGCTGATGACGAACCGGCCCGAACTGTTCTGGGGCCTCGTCGCGAGCTTCTGGATCGGCAACGTGCTTCTGGTGGTCCTGAACGTGCCGCTGATCGGGCTGTGGGTGCGGATCCTCACCGTGCCCTACCACCTGCTCTACCCTGCCATCCTGGTGCTGATCTGCATCGGGGTCTACAGCGTCAACAATAGCGTCTTCGATGTCTATATGGCGCTCGGATTCGGCCTCATCGGCTATGCGATGCGGGTGCTCGGGTTCGAGCCGGCGCCCCTGCTGATCGGCTTCGTTCTGGGGCCGATGATCGAGGAGAACTTCCGGCGCGCCATGCTGATGGCGAGAGGCGACTACCTGAGCCTCTTCGACCGGCCGATCAGCGCCACGCTGCTGACGCTGGCCTTGCTCCTCGTCGTCTGGGCGCTCTACGCGACGGTGCGGCAGGCTCTGCGACGCCCGGCTCCGGCGAAACCGGCCGTCTGACACGACACCTGTTCCCCGGGGGCGCCGAAGGGCGCCTCCAGCCGGGGGACAAGCGCTTCATGCACTGGCTCGGCGCCACGCAGCAAAAAGCCCCGGTGGACCTTCGTCCTCCGGGGCTTCGAATTTGGTGCGGTCGAGAGGACTCGAACCTCCACTCGGTTAAGAACTACCACCTCAAGGTAGCGCGTCTACCAGTTCCGCCACGACCGCAGTGCCGGGTTGCCCCGGCGAGGCGGCTGAATAGCAGAGCGTTCTTCTCGCCGCAAGGCTCAAACAACGCCCGCCGGCAGCCTCACTCGAACTCCATGATGACGGCGTCCACGGCGAGGCTGTCGCCGGCCTTGGCGGCGATCGATTTCACCTTGCCGTCGCGTTCGGCGCGCAGCACGTTTTCCATCTTCATCGCCTCGACGACGCAGAGTGCCTCGCCGGCCTTCACCTCCTGGCCGACCGCAACGGCGATCGACTTGACGAGGCCCGGCATCGGGCAGGTCAATTTCTTGCCCGTATCGGCGGCGACCTTCACCGGCATCAGCGCGGCGAGTTCCGCCTCGCGGCGGGTATAGACGTGAACCGTGGTCGCGATGCCGCGATAGGCGAGCGTGACGCCATTGGGCACCGTGCGGACGAGCAGGTTCACGGTGTGGCCGTCGACCTGTCCGGTGAAGACCGGCTGGCCCGGCAGCCAGGCCGAGACGACCGTGTGGGTCTCTGTCTCGGCGCCGTCGGGTCCGTCGAACAGGCGGACGGCGATCTTG
>CAZEZD010000370.1:0-3298 GCA_964516115.1 uncultured Hyphomicrobiales bacterium | reverse complement strand
AGGAAGGCCACATGAGCGACCGCATCTTCCTCAAGGGCCTGCTGATCCACGCCCACCACGGCCTCCTCTCGCACGAGAGCGAGGTCGGACAGCGCTTCGTCATCGACCTCGACCTGGCGCTGGACCTCTCGAAGGCGGCAGCCAGCGACCATCTCGTGGACACCGTCTCCTATGCCGACGTGGCCGAGGTCACGGTCAGCACCTTCAAGGCGCACAATTTCAACCTGCTGGAAGCCGCGGCCGGCGCGGTGGCCGACGCCATCCTCGCCGCCTTCGGCCGGGTCGAGGCCGTGACAGTCACCATCCACAAGCCGCATGCTCCGATCGCAGCCATCTTCGACGATGTCGGCGTCGCGATGACGCGGCGGCGGCCGGCCTGATGGCCGAGGCGCTGATCGGCCTCGGCGGCAATGTCGGGGATGTCCGCGCGACCCTCGATCGTGCCGTGGCGGCCTTCTGCGACGGGGACGCGGTGCGCCTTATCGCCAGCTCCGCCGACTATCAGACGCCGCCCTGGGGCGTCATCGACCAGCCGCCCTTCGTCAATCTCTGCCTCAGGGTGGAAACGGAGCTTTCGCCGCACGCGCTGCTCAAGCGGGCGCTGGCCGTGGAGGCGGGCCTCGGCCGCGACCGCTCCGCCGGCACCCGCTGGGGTCCGCGCCCGGTCGACATCGACATTCTCGCCTATGACGACCTCGTTCTCGACGCGCCCGACCTCACCCTGCCGCATCCGCGCATGACGGACCGGGCCTTCGTGCTGGTGCCGCTGGCCGAGATCGCGCCGGACTGGCGGGTGGGCGGCGCGCGCGTCGCCGACCTCGCCGCGCGCATCGATCGCACCGGCGTCACGCGCTTGTCCGATCGTCCCTAGGCGAAGCTGACGCGCGTGCGCCCCTGCGGGCTGACGCGGATATGGGCCGAGGGCAGCATCTGCGGCATGACCTCGACGAAGGGGATATCAGAGCCGTCGAGGGCCTGATCCAGCGCCTCGGCGATCTTTGAGCCGCGGCGCGCCACGATGAGGTCGCTCATGTCGGTGCTGGTCAGGGCCACAGGCGTGAAATCGGCGCGCTTCATGAAGTTGCCGACCGCCTCCAGCACGCCGAGATTCTGGTTCATGCCCTTCTGGCTGTGGCAGCAGTCGTTCAGCATCATGACGCCGTTGGGCGCCAGCAGGTGCTGGTAGTAGAGCAGGTCGCGCAGCACATATTCGTACTGGTGGTTGGCGTCGACATAGATGAAGTCGAAGGCACCGTCGCCGTGCCGGTCGCGGATGCGGGCGAAGGCCGAGACCGTGTCGTCGCGGATGATCTCGACGTCGGGGCGTCCCTCGAAGCGCTGGCGGGCGACTTCGTAAGTGCGGTCGAACGTCGACTGGTCCGAGAGGCTGCCGCCGAAATAACGCTCGAAGGCGGTCAGCGGCAGGGTCCAGGGCGGCAGCCTGTCGAAATGGGAATAGGTCGCAAGCGACGCCGCGCTCCACGCGTCGACGAGGACGGAATGACGCGGTTTCAGCACCTCCATCAGGCGCGCCGCGTTGTCACCCTTGTGGACGCCGAGTTCGATCATCGCCGGCCGGCAATCCCCGGCCTGGAAGGCTGCCGCGACGACGTCGTAGAGGCGGGAACGGGGACAATCGACGACTTTCATGACGCGATCCGCATGGAGGAGCAGGCCGGAGAGGGCGACATCCACGGCGCGGTGCCCGCCTCCCAGAGATCGCCGAGCAGCTTGAGGGCGCGCAGCGTATCGGCGGCGAGCCAGAAGCCCTCGTGGCGGTAGGCGCCGAGCCGGCGTTCGTTCACCAGAGCCTCGTAGAGCCCGTTGAGGGTGGCGCCGTCGCCGGCGAGGGCAGGGTGTTCGAGGACGGCGGGATCGAAAACCGCGAAACCGCCATTGATCCAGCCTTCGCCGATCTGCGGCTTCTCGATGAAGCCGGCGACCTTGTCGCCGTCGAACCGGAGGCCGCCGAAGCGGGATGGCGGGCGCACGGCCGTGACGGTGACGACATGGCCGCGACGCTGGTTCTGGGCGACGACTGCATGGACGTCGACGTCCGACAGGCTGTCGCCATAGGTCACGATGAAGGGTTCGTCCGCCAGAAGCGGCCGGAGCCGCGACACGCGACCCCCGGTTTCGGTCTGCGTCCCGGTGTCGACCACGCGAACCCGCCAGTTGTCGCCCTCCGCGCCCGACCGGGCGATGTGGCGGCGCCCGGCGTCGATCTCGATGTCCCCGGCCGTGTCCATCTCGTCGAGGAAGAATCGTTTGATCTTCTCGCCCTGCTGGCCGGCCGCGACGATGAAGTCGTCGAAGCCCTGCAGGCAGAAGGCCCGCATGATGTGCCAGAGAATGGGCCTGCCGCCGATGTCGAGAAGCGGCTTCGGCGCGAGGTCGCCGTCGGACGACATGCGCGTGCCGCCTCCGCCTGCCAGGATCACCACCTTCATGCCAGCACCGTCCGGGCCCCGATTTGCCGACAGTGTTGCGGCGAACATGGTTAAGGGAGGGTAAAGCGCCTGCCTCGCGCCGGCATGCGCGTCCGCCCAAAGGACGCCTTCCTGTCGCCGCCGCTTCGTGGCATCGAAGCTGCATGACGACAGCCATGACACCCTCATCCGCGCTGCCCGCGCTGGCTTCCGAGTTTCCGCCCGCTACCGAGGCGCAGTGGCGCGCCGCGGTCGACGCCGTCTTGAAGGGCAAGCCCTTCGACAAGACGCTGGTGAACCGTACGGCGGACGGCATCGCCATCCAGCCGCTCTATCCGCGCAAGGCCGACGCCGCGACGCTGGCGGGGCGGGCTCCCGGCCAGCCCTGGACCGTCAGCCAGCGCGCCGACCATCCCGATCCGAAGGCGGCCAATGCGCAGGCGCTCGAGGATCTCTCGGGCGGCGCCTCGGGTCTGGTCGTGGTGACGCGCGGCGCCATCGGCGACCGCCGGGGCGATGCGACCGTCATCGACGGCCTCGCCGATCTCGACGCCCTGCTCGCCGGCGTCATGCTCGACCTCATTCCCGTCCGCATCGACGCCGGCACCTCGGCCGGTCATGTCGCCGCCTTGCTCGCGGCGAAGGTGGAGCGCGACGGGCTCGACCCGAAGAGCCTCGCCATCGCCTTCGGCATCGATCCGATCGGCGCCTTCGCCCGCCGTGGCACGCTAGAGAGCTGGGACGGTGCGGCCGCCAAGGCGAGCGACGCGGTGCTGGCGCTGCGCCGCCGCGGCTTCGGTGGCACGCAACTCATGGCCGACGGCCGCGTCATCCACGATGCCGGCGGCTCCGAGGCGCAGGAACTCGCC
>CAZEZD010000369.1:0-3306 GCA_964516115.1 uncultured Hyphomicrobiales bacterium | reverse complement strand
CGGCGGGGTCGGACAGAACCCGCAGTTCGATGCCCTGTCGCGCGGCATCGACGTTCTCGTCGCAACGCCCGGCCGTCTTCTCGACCTGATCAACCAGGGCGGCCTGGTACGGCTCGACACGGTCACCCACCTCGTCCTCGACGAGGCTGACCGCATGCTCGACATGGGCTTCATCCGCGACGTGAAGAAGATTCTCGCCAAGCTGCCGCAGCAGCGCCAGTCGATGCTCTTCTCGGCCACCATGCCGACGGAGGTCGCCAAGCTCGCCCGCGACATGCTGTGGGAGCCCCTGCGCGTCGAGGTGACCCCCCAGACGGTCACGGTCGAAGCCATCGAACAGCACGTCTATCACGTCGGCACCTCGGACAAGCGGGGGCTTCTCGAGAAGCTCCTGGGCGATCCCGCCCTCGCCCGCGTGGTCGTCTTCACCCGCACCAAGCACGGCGCCAACAGGCTCGCCGGCCAGCTCGTGAAATCCGGCTTCTCGGCGGATGCGATCCACGGCAACAAGAGCCAGAACGCCCGCCAGCGTGCGCTCGCCGCGTTCAAGACCGGCGAGTGCCGCATCCTGGTGGCGACCGATCTGTTCGCCCGCGGCATCGATGTCGCGGAGGTGACCCACGTCATCAACTTCGACCTGCCGAACGAGCCGGAGAGCTATGTCCACCGCATCGGCCGCACCGGCCGCGCCGGACGGACGGGCATCGCCCTTGCGTTCTGCGATCCGAGTGAGCGCGGCCATCTCGCCGCGATCGAGAAGCTGACCCGCGTGCGGCTCGCCGTCGCCGGTTCTCCCATTCTGGCCCAGACGCGCGGCGACACCCGCGCGCCGGTGCCGCCCAAGCGTCATCAGCCCCGGCGACGGGCTGCCTGACAGACTCCCTCCACCGCCAAGCATCGAGGAGCATTCTATGGCGACCGGGACCGTTAAGTGGTTTAACCCCCAGAAGGGCTACGGCTTCATCCAGCCGTCCGACGGCGGCAAGGATGTGTTCGTGCACATCTCGGCCGTGCAGCGCGCCGGCCTGAACGACCTGCGCGAGGGTGAGCAGGTGTCGTACGAACTGGCGACCGACCGTCGTACCGGCAAGCAGTCGGCCGACGAACTCAAGCTGGCCTGATCGTCGCAAGCCGGGGAGACGCCGAAGGCTCAGGCCTTCGGCCCATTGACGTCAACCGTGGTGCCGTGCGCGGCACCGCGCAATCTTCAGTGCACCGTGGCGGTCGCGCCCGCCAGCCCGGAACCGATCTGTTCGAGGACGACGATTTCGGGATCTTCTCCTTCCGGAGAGGGTGAGACGGACAGGACGAGGACGCCGGGCCGCCGCGCCGAGACGAATTTCGCCACGACCCGGGCCTGATCATAGGTGTCGAGGTAGTGGACATCCTCCGCCACCATGCGCGATCCCTTCTGAATGAAGGAAACGACGGCGAAGCGGGTCGTCGGTTCGAATTCGGGCGCCCCGTCGGCGGAGGGGGAATTGGCGCGCTGGGCCATTGCCAGATCCCACAGGTGATTCGCCACCATCGCACGGCGACTGCCCGTGCGGATCGGGCTTTGCCCCCACGTGTTCTCGCTTAAGGACAATACCGGGTGGTGCGGATGGCGCATCCTGCACCGCGCACAACCCATGCACGTATCCGGGCGTTCGGCGTAACGGCTATGGCCCGGCGCGTGCTGTGCCGGGCCATTCCTCGTCAGACGGATCGCCGGAACCGGGCGTGGTGGCCCTCCCCTCAGCACTTACCGAAGGTCTTCTCCAGGATGACGTTGCCGGCGATGCTGACCGTGACGCGCACGCCGGTCGGGAGGCCCCACGTCGTGCAGATGCTCAGGCACGCCTGGCCCACCGTCCCGTTGGGGAAGATCGGCGGGACCGGAAAGCAGAACTTGCCCAGGCCCAACGGCAATTCAAAGCATATCCTGCCACCATCAACCGTGACGCTGATGCACCCGGCCGCGATTCGCAGGTGCCCGTCGTCCGCCAGATCGATCGTCCGGCTGCCCTCATCCCGCTTCCGCTCATCATAGAAGTTCCGGGCCGTTTCCAGTGCCGAAGCGATCGCATTCTCATCGAACTTGTGGAACGTCGCCATCGTGCTGCTCCTCCAGGGGGTTGAACCGTTTGCCCACCCGAACTCGCGTCACGCGAGGCGGGGGATCGGCGACAACCTGGATAGCAGGAGGGCGGTGTCTATTCTATCTAGGGTTGTATCTGATACTCAATACACTCATTAGGAGCATTATGATCGATTGCACCCGACGCTGCCTTCTCGCGCGGAACGGGCTCTGCCGGAGAATACGGCGGCCGTTGACGAGCCTCCGCAGCCGTCGGGGCTCTGCTTCAATCCCGCCAGGCGAGACAAAGAGACGCCCGCACGCGGGCGCCTCTTCGAGGGCTCACATCACGTGGCGCTGCTTCCACTCGCGCATGGCGGCGGCATCGCGCGGGGTGATGTCCGGGAAGTCGGGATCGGCCGTGGCAGGGTCGAAGTACTTCCAGGAGCGGGCGCATTTGATGCCCTCTGCCCTGGCCGGAACCACTGCGATGCCCCTGATGTCGTCGGCGCGGTAGGCATCGGCGGGGCCTTCGCCCGACACGACGCTGGCGCCGGAGGTGATCGCCACCTCGGCGAGGTCGATCCCATCGAGAGCCGCCAGCAGATCGGCATCGCCGATATGGACGATCGGCGCCGCCTCAAGCGAGGATCCCATGCGCTTGGCGGCGCGCTCGAGTTCGAGCGCACCCGTGACGGCGCGGCGGACCTTCCTGACCTTCTCCCACTTCGCGTCGAGCGCCGTGTCGAGCCACCCGGCAGGCGCTTCGTAGAATCCGGCGAGATGAACCGAACCATCGCGGCCGTAGCGGTCCCACCAGGCCTCTTCGGCCGTAAACGACAGGATCGGCGCAAGCCAGGTCGACACCGCGCGGAAGATCTCCTCGATCACCGCCAGCGTCGCCTTGCGCTCGTGTGAGGAGACCGGATCGCAGTAGAGCCGGTCCTTACGGATGTCGAAATAGAAGGCCGACAGATCGACGTTCATGAACTGCGTCAGAGCCGAGAAGACCTTCTTGTAGTCGTAGTCGCGATAGGCGGCGTGAATCTGGGGCGACAGTTCCGCGAGCCGATGCAGCATCAGTCGCTCCAGCTCGGGAAGATCGGCCAGCGCCGGCAGTTTTGCGCCATCGTGGTGAGCCAGCGCGCCGAGCATCCAGCGGATGGTGTTGCGCAGCTTGCGGTAGGCGTCAGAGGTCGTCTGCAGGATCTCCTTGCCGATCCTCAGGTCGTCCGAATAGTCGGAGG
>CAZEZD010000368.1:0-3310 GCA_964516115.1 uncultured Hyphomicrobiales bacterium | reverse complement strand
GGCAGCGCCGCCTCGGCCTGAGGCCTGCCCTGCTGCGGAGCCGCGGCCGCGATGGCCTCGATCGCGGTCGCCGGCGCGGGCCGGGGCCGCTCATAGGCGCCGGGGATGATGACGCGGCCGCGATCCTCGTCCTGCGGCCAGTCATCCATGGAGGGACGCAGCAGCGGCGGCTGGGTCGCTTCGGCGGCGTGCGGGGCCGCCTGGGCGAGGGTCTGCTGCGGAGTGGTCGGGATGGCCGACGCGGCGACGGCTACCGGCGCGCTCGCCTGCGTGATCACCGTCTGCGGAGCGGAGGCCGGACGCGGCAGCGGCAGCGGCGCAGTCATCATGGCCGACGCGGCGGGAGCCTGCACGGCCCCCGGGACCGGACCACCGGCCCGCGGCGCACCGGGACGCGGCGGCGGGGCGACGAAGGTCGGGGACAGAAGGTTGAGGGGCTGGCCGATGCCGCCGCCGAGGCTGGTCGCACCGCCCTGATAGCCCAGCGACTGCTGCCCGAGCGCCACGGGGGTCGTCGCGACCAAGAGGCCGAGCATGGCGACCAGTGTGCGCGGGCGGGGAACGGCGAAGGTCATGCGGAGAGACGTGGTCCCGGCTTGCGGCCGCCGTCGGCGACCATGGGCTGGCCTTGTGAGGCCCGGACTGCACGGCGGGGAGCCGCGCGACGGATCGGGTGCACAAAACGTCGCACCCGATGCCTTATCCCAATTGCAGCCGATCATGGCAACATCCGGGCAGGCCGCCGCGCGACACGCGGGGCAGGCAAGCCCGGAGACCCGATCAGCCGGCCGGCTGGCGGACCGCGATGCCGCTGGTCTTCATCAGTTCAACCAGTTCACCCGACTGGAACATCTCGCGGGTGATGTCGCAGCCGCCGACGAACTCGCCCTTGACGTAGAGCTGGGGGATGGTCGGCCAGTTGGAATAGTCCTTGATGCCCTGGCGGATGTCGTCCGCGTCGAGGACGTTGACGCCCTTGTAAGGCACGCCGAGGTAATCGAGGATCTGGACCACCTGACCCGAGAACCCGCACATCGGGAATTGCGGCGTGCCCTTCATGAAAAGCACCACGTCATTGCCCTTCACCTCGGCATCGATCTTGTCGTGAGCTGGTGTCGTCATGGTTCTCTCGCTTGCGGGTTCAAGGCCCGCTCAAGACGTCAGGTGGGCGCGCCGGTCGTCAGGGCCAGCGCATGGAGGGTGCCGCCCATCTTGCCCTTGAGGGCGGCATAGACAAGCTGATGTTGTTGCACGCGGGACTTGCCGCGGAAAGCCTCCGACACGACGGTGGCGGCATAGTGGTCGCCGTCGCCCGCCAGGTCCTTGATCTCGACGCGAGCGTCGGGAAGCGCTTCCTTGATCATCCGCTCGATATCGGCAGCGGCCATCGGCATGGGCTGGTGTCTCCGGTTCAGGCCGCGCGCGCCATGTAGGCCGGCAGCCACGACTCGTAGGCTTGCGCCAAGTCCTCGACCAATATGGGTTCCTCGCCCGGGACAATCAACGCAGGTCCGCCCGTGACACCCAGCCGCGTCAGCTCGACGCCGGCGCCGGCCGCCTGGGTGGCGAGGGCGTCGACGTCGTCGGCGCGGACCGTGATGACGTAGCGGCCCTGATCCTCGCCGAACCAGAAGGCGTGGGCCGGCAGGTCGTGCGACAGGGTCTCGACCGTCAGGCCGATGCGGGACGCCATGCACATCTCCGCCAGCGCCACCAGCAGCCCGCCGTCGGAGAGGTCGTGGCACGAGCGCAGCAGCCCCTGCCCGATCAGCGCACGCACGAACTCGCCATGGCGGCGCTCCGCCAGGAGGTCGACGGGGGGCGGGGCGCCCTCCTCCCGGCCGCAGATGTCGCGCAGATAGACCGACTGGCCGAGCCAGCCCTTCGTCGCGCCGAGAAGGAAGACCTGCTCGCCCTCGGTCTTCGGGGCGATGGAGACGCTCGCCTGGAAGTCGTCGAGCACGCCGACGCCGCCGATGGTCGGGGTCGGCAGGATCGCCCGGCCGTTGGTCTCGTTGTAGAGCGAGACGTTGCCGGAGACGACGGGGAAGTCGAGTTCGCGGCAGGCCTCGCCGATGCCGCGGATGCAGCCGACAAGCTGGCCCATGATCTCGGGACGCTCGGGATTGCCGAAATTGAGGTTGTCGGTGATGGCGAGCGGCCGCGAGCCGACCGCCGACAGGTTGCGATAGACCTCGGCCACCGCCTGCCTGCCGCCCTCGACCGGATCGGCCTCGCAGTAGCGGGGCGTCACGTCGCAGGTCATGGCGAGGCCCTTCGGCCCGTTCTCGACGCGGATGACGGCGGCATCGCCCCCCGGGCGCTGCACGGTGTTGCCGAGGATGATCGAGTCGTACTGCTCATAGACCCAGCGCTTGGACGAGAGGTCCGGCGTCGCGATCAGCTTGAGCAGGGCCTCGCGGTTGGACATCGGCGCGGCGACGTCCTCGGCCGCGATCACCGGCTGCGTAGGCGTCGGCACGTGCGGGCGGTCGTAGAGGGGCGCCTCGTCGCCGAGTTCCTTGATCGGCAGGTCGGCCATGACCTCGCCGTGGTGCTTGATGACGAAGCGCAGCGTATCGGTGGTGTGGCCTATGACGGCGAAGTCGAGCCCCCACTTGCGGAAGATGGCCTTGGCCTCCTCCTCCTTCTCGGGCTTCAGCACCATGAGCATGCGCTCCTGGCTCTCCGACAGCATCATCTCGTAGGCGCTCATGCCGGGCTCGCGCGTCGGCACGTGTTCGAGGTGCAGTTCGACGCCGAGGTCGCCCTTGGCGCCCATCTCGACCGCCGAGCAGGTGAGGCCGGCCGCTCCCATGTCCTGGATGGCGTTGACGCAATCCTTCGCCATGATCTCGAGGCAGGCCTCCAGCAGCAGCTTCTCGGCGAAGGGATCGCCGACCTGCACCGTCGGGCGCTTCTCCTCGGCGCCCTCGCCGAACTCGGCCGAGGCCATGGTGGCGCCGTGGATGCCGTCGCGGCCGGTCTTCGAGCCGAGATAGACAATGGGCATGCCGACGCCCGTCGCCTTGGCGTAGAAGATGCCGTCGGTACGGGCGAGCCCGACCGCCATGGCGTTGACGAGGCAGTTGCCATCGTAGCGCGTATGGAAACCGACGAGGCCGCCGACGGTGGGCACGCCGAAGGAGTTGCCGTAGCCGCCGACGCCGGCCACCACGCCCGCCACCAGATGGCGCGTCTTCGGGTGGGCCGGATCGCCGAAGCGCAGGGCGTTGAGCGCCGCGATCGGCCGCGCGCCCATGGTGAAGACGTCGCGCAGGATGCCGCCGACCCCGGTCGCCGCGCCCTG
>CAZEZD010000367.1:0-3333 GCA_964516115.1 uncultured Hyphomicrobiales bacterium | reverse complement strand
TCTTCTTCATTGTGCCGCGCAGGATCTTTCCCGACCGCGTCTTGGGCAGGCGCGACACGGCGATGGCGAGCTTGAAGGCCGCCACCGGTCCGATCTTCTCGCGCACCAGCGCCACGAGTTCCTTCTCGACCTCGTCGGGCTGCTTGTTGACGCCCGCCTTCAGCACGACGAAGCCGCAGGGCACCTCGCCCTTGAGCTGGTCGGCCATGCCGATGACTGCGCATTCGGCGACGTCCGGATGGGAGGAGAGCACCTCCTCCATGCCGCCGGTGGACAGGCGGTGGCCGGCGACGTTGATGATGTCGTCGGTGCGACCCATGATGTAGAGGTAGCCGTCCTCGTCGACGAACCCCGCATCCGAGGTCGAGTAGAAGCCTGGAAAGGCGTCGAGATAGCTCTCGCGGAACCGGTCGTCCTGCTGCCAGAGCGTCGGGAACGAGCCCGGCGGCAGCGGCAGCTTCACCACGATCGAGCCCATGGTCTTGGGCGGCAGGTCCTTGCCGGCCTCGTCGACGATCCTGACGTCGTAGCCGGGCATCGGCACGGTGGGCGAGCCGGGCTTCACCGGCAGCATGCCGAGGCCCACGGGATTTCCGACGATGCACCAGCCTGTCTCGGTCTGCCACCAGTGGTCGACCACCGGCACGCCGAGGATTTTCTCGGACCAGAGCACGGTGTCGGGATCGGCGCGTTCGCCGGCGAGGAACAGGGTGCGGAATGTCGGCAACTGGTAGCGCTTCAGATGCTCGGCGTTGGGGTCCTCCTTCTTGATGGCGCGGAAGGCGGTTGGCGCGGTGAACAGGGCCGCAACCCCGTGCTCCGCGATCACGCGCCAGTAGGCGCCGGGGTCCGGGGTGCCTACCGGCTTGCCCTCGTAGAGGATCGAGGTGACGCCGGCGATCAGCGGCGCATAGACGATGTAGGAATGGCCGACGACCCAGCCGACGTCGGAGGCTGCCCAGAAGACCTCGCCGGGCTTCACGCCGTAGAGGTTCGCCATCGACCAGTTGAGCGCGACCAAGTGGCCGCCATTGTCGCGCACCACGCCCTTGGGCTTGCCGGTCGTGCCGGAGGTGTAGAGCACGTAGAGCGGATCGGTCGCGGCAACCGGCACGCACTCCGCCTGCCGGCCCTCGGCGCGGGCATGGGCGACGAGGCCCGCCCAGTCGTGATCGCGGCCGGCGATCATCGACGCCTCCGCCTGCGGCCGCTGCAGTACGATGCAGGCCTCGGGCTTGGCCAGCGACAGCTCGATCGCTCCGTCGAGCAGCGGCTTGTAGGCCACCACCTTGGTGCCCTCGATGCCGCAGGAGGCCGAGACGATGACCTTCGGATGACAGTCGTCGATGCGGGTCGCCAGTTCCTTGGCTGCGAAACCGCCGAAGACCACCGAATGGATGGCGCCGATGCGGGCGCAGGCGAGCATGGCGATCGCCGCCTCCGGCACCATCGGCATGTAGACGATGACCCGGTCGCCCTTGCCGACGCCCAGGCCCTGCAGGACGGCGGCAAAGGTCGCGACCTCCTCCTTCAACTCGGCGAAGGAGATGGTGCGCTTGGCGCCCGTGACGGGGGAATCGTAGATGATGGCGGCCTGATCGGGCCGCGACGCCGCGTGCCGGTCGACCGCGTTGAAGCAGGTGTTGCAGACACCATCCGGAAACCAGCGGCCATAGACCCCCAGGGCAGGATCGAATGCGGTCTTGGGCGGCACGATCCAGTCGATCGCCTTCGCCTGCTCAGCCCAGAAGCCGGCCGGGTCGGCCTTCCAGGCGCCGTAGACGTCATCATACCGCGAGATGCTGCGCCGATCCGTCATCCTGTCCCCCCGGGGTCGCCTCGCCTGGACGACCCACCCGTCGCGCTCTGCGGCGCATGCCTGTTCAATGGCCGGCATTGTCTCCCTGCAGCGCAGGAGTGCAACCGTCCCGGCCTCGACCAATCGGCCGGTCGGCGGGAAACTTTAGTTGGACGGCCCCGAAGCGATCACTTTCGGGACCCTTGGCACTCAACCTGACGTTGAGTCACGGCGATTGCGGAATCGAGCCATGCGGGCGCGACATGCCGCAGCGCACCATCGCTTAGCCCTTCGTTAACCGTGCCGGCCCCACTGAAAACATGTAATCACCCTGCCCTCCCGGGACCATTTCGATGTCATTACTCGGACGCTTCAGCATTTCGGCCAAAGTCCTCGGCCTCGTCATGTTACTTAACGTCATCTCATTGGCGATCGGCGGCATCGGATACTACGGCCTCGATCAATTACAGACCGAGAACGAGCAGGCGGCGCGCGTGAGCAGCCGCGCCTTCGACGCCGTGGTGGTCAACCGGGCGCTCGCCGCGCTGTCCCGTGCCGAGTTCATCATGGCGACCGATCCCAAGCCGGAGACGATCGCTGCCAACCTGACGATCGTCGAGGAGGACCTGAAGGCGATCGAGAGTCGCCTCGTCGCCTTGCGCCAGACCGCGGTGCCGGAGGTGCGGGAGGCACTCGCAAGGTCAGAGGCTGCGCTTCAGAAGTACCTCCCCCTGATGCAGCAGACCGTCGCGCTGGCGAGAAAAGTGACGGGCATGCCGACCATCGAGCAGCAGGACGAAATCGCCCGAGCGGCCCTCGCTTCGGCCGGTCCCTACATGGACGCACGCATGGCTCTTCGCGACCTGACGGTGGTCCAGCAGAAGCGCGCCGAGGACACATCGAAGGCCGCCGACGCCATGGCCGCCTCCATGCAGACGCTGCTGATCGGCTTCGCAGCCGCGGCGCTGGTGCTGGGCATCGTGCTCGGCTTCGTCATCGGCCGCCTCGGCATATCCTCGCCGATCCGGCTGCTCACCGCCTGCCTCGATCATCTCGCCAATGCGCGCTTCGACGTGGCCATTCCCGGCACCCAGCGCCGCGACGAGGTCGGCGACATCGCTCGCGCCGCCGAGACCTTCAAGGCCAACGGTCTTGAGGCCATCCGGCTCCGTGAGGAGCAGGAGACCGCCAAGGCGCGCAGCGCGGAGCAGCAGAAGGCCCTGATGCACCGCATGGCCGATGACTTCGACCGTGCGGTCGGCGGCATCGTCACCCATGTCTCGTCGGCCTCGGCCCAACTCAAGGGCGCGGCCCAGACCCTGTCCAGCGCCGCGGAAGAGGCCTCGGTTCAGGCCGGCGCTGTGGCGGCAGCGTCCGAGGAAGCCTCCACCAACGTCCAGACGGTCGCCTCCGCCACCGAGGAGCTCTCCGCCTCGGTGCGCGAGATCGGCGGCCGGGTCGAGCAGTCGGCCGCCATGGCCAACGAGGCCGTCGCCAAGGCCGACAGTTCCGCCCAGACCATCCAGGAACTGGCC
>CAZEZD010000366.1:0-3335 GCA_964516115.1 uncultured Hyphomicrobiales bacterium | reverse complement strand
CGCATTGGCGATGGAGCGCCGGTAGTCGAGGTCGTTCTGGCGCATGAAGGCGGCCCGTCCGAGCCGCATCACGGTCTCCGACTTCGCCGCGAATGTCTCGGCCAGCGCCATGGCTGCGGCATCGGCCTCGCCGGCGGGCACGAGGCGGCTGACGAGGCCGAGATCGGCCGCTTCCTGCGCGCCGAAGCTGCGCCCGGTGAACAGCAGCTCGAAGGCGCGGTGACGTCCCACGATGCGCGGCAGGTGGGCGAAGTGGATGGCCGGGATCACCCCCACGTCGACCTCGGGATAGCCGAACGTCGCGTTTTCCGAGGCCACCAGCACGTCGCAGGAAATGGCCATCGTCACCCCGCCGCCGCGCGCCGCGCCGCCGACCGCCGCGATCGAGGGTTTCCCGAGGTCGTATTGGGCATCGTAGAGGTCGGTGTAGAGCGCCTGCAGGAACTCCCTCACCTCCTCGCCCGACTTGCCGAGGATGACGTCGAGATCGAGCCCGGCGCAGAAGCGGTCGGCGACCGCGCTGGTCAGGACGACGGCGCGCAGGCCCCTGTCGGCCGCCGCCTCGCGCAGCGCCGCCACCAGCGCCCGGATCATGGCGAGGCTCATTGCGTTGACCGGCGGCCGGTCGATGACGATCCGGCCGATGGCCCCGGCCCTTTCAAGGCGCACCGGAGGACGGGTGGTGGCGAGGCTGTCGGGCATGGGATCACCGGCGTCAGGGGAGGGACTTCGACCACAATGGCGGCTGGGGCAGCCGGGGTCAGCCGGTCCGTCTGGCGGAGGCTGGCGCGGCGGGAGGGTCCGGGACCTTCCGCACCGTTATTTGCCGGCGGCTCGGCTATGCTTGGCCCTGCGCATGAGCGCGAATCGGATCGGGAGCAGGGCAATGGCAGGCAAGTTCGTGCTGACCAAGGGCAAGAGCGGTCAGTTCCACTTCACCCTCAAGGCGTCGAACGGGCAGGTCATCCTGTCCAGCGAGCACTACACGACGAAGGCCGCCGCCACGAACGGCATCGAGAGCGTCAGGAAGAATGGTCCCGAGGACGCGCGCTACGAGCGCAAGCTGGCAAAGTCCGGCGCTCCGATGTTCAACCTCAAGGCGACGAACGGCCAGATCATCGGCACCAGCGAGACCTATTCGTCGGAAGCGGCACGCGATGCCGGCATCGAGAGCGTCAAGAAGAACGCCCCCGACGCCAAGCTGGACGATACGACGGCCGCCTGAGCGGACGTCAGGTCGTGATGCATCGCTGAGCCCGCGCGGGCGATCCGCCCGCGACCGGCCTGTCGTGACTGCCTATCCCTCGACCGCGATTTCCTTGCGCTTGGCGTTGATCCAGGGGACGAGGGCCGTCGCCAGGATGATCGCCGAGGCGATGACGAAGAAGGCCGAGATCGGCCGCTCGATGAAGGTCATCCAGCTGCCGCGCGACAGGATCAGCGCCTTGCGCAGGTTGTTCTCGAACATCGGGCCGAGCACGAAGCCCAGCACCAGCGGCGCCGGCTCGAAGCCCCAGCGCGCCACCAGCCAGCCGACGACGCCGAAGACGATCATCACGTAGACGTCGAAGATCTGGCCTGACGTCGCATAGACGCCGATGCAGCAGAACAGCAGGATCAGAGGGAAGAGGATGCCGTAGGGCACCTGCAGGCACTTCACCCACAGCCCGATCAGCGGCAGGTTGAGGATCAGCAGCATGACATTGCCGACATACATGGAGGCGACCACGCCCCAGAAGAGGTCCGGCCGCTGCGTGATCATGGTCGGGCCGACCGGCACGTTGTGGATGATCAGCGCACCGAGCAGCAGGGCGAGCACGGCATTGGGCGGAATGCCGAGCGTCATCAGCGGAATGAAGGCCGATCCAGCCGCCGCGTTGTTGGCCGCCTCCGGTCCGGCCACGCCCTCGATAGCGCCCTTGCCGAAACGCTCCGGCGTCTTCGACAGCCGCCGCTCCATCGCATAGGAGACGAAGGAGGAAATGACGGCGCCGCCGCCGGGCAGGATACCGAGCACGAAGCCGAGCGCCGTGCCGCGCACGATGGCCCAGCGGCTCGCCAGCCAGTCCGCGTGGGTGAGCCAGAGCCGGCCGACCTTGCTCTCGACCACCGTGCGGTCGGTGCCGCTCTCCAGGTTCTTGAAGATCTCGGCGACGCCGAACAGGCCCATGACGACCGGCACGAGGCCGATGCCGTCGAGCAGTTCCAGCCGGTCGAAGGTGAGGCGCGGCAGCGCGTTGATGGAATCGATGCCGATCAGGCCGAGGATGAGGCCGATGCCGGCCATGACCAGCGATTTCAGCACGGAGGCCTGCGACAGATAGGCGATCAGGCAGAGGCCGAGTAGCATCAACGCGCAGTATTCGGCCGGTCCGAAGGCGAGCGCCACCTTGATCATGATCGGCGCCAGCAGGATGAGGCCGAACAGCGCCACGGTGCCGGCGAAGAACGAACCGATGGCGGCGACGAAGAGCGCCGCTCCGGCGCGCCCCTGCTTCGCCATCTCATGGCCGTCGAGGCAGGTCACGACGGAAGCGGCCTCGCCGGGGATGCGGACGAGGATGGAGGTGGTCGAGCCGCCATACATCGAGCCGTAGTAGATGCCGGCGAGCATGATGACGGCGCCGGTCGGCGGGATGGCGAAGGTCGCGGGAAGCAGCAGCGACATGGCCGCGATGGGGCCGATGCCCGGCAGCACGCCGACCAGCGTGCCGATCAGCACCCCGGCGAAGCAGTAGAAGAGGTTGTCCGGCGAGAGCGCAATGACGAAGCCGGTTCCAAGCTGACCGAGAAGGTCCATGGCTCAGCTCCCGAACAGCGTGTTGACGAGGATGCCGGGGGGCAGGTTGCTCCCCAGAACCTTGGCGAAGAGGTACCAGCAGATCAGGGCCGATGCGACGCCGAGGCCGAGCGATACGGGCCAGCGATAGCCGCCGACGAAGGTGAAAAGCCCGGTGAGCAGCGCTGCCGAGGTCAGGATGAAACCGAGGGGCTGCAGCGCGATTGCATAGAAGACGAGCGCGGCGATCCCGATCAGCGGTTGCGCGATGGGGCCGCCGGCCGGCGGCATGTCGGCGGGCGTGCGTCCCGCCGGAGCGAGGAGGCCCGTCACGCCGAGGGCCGCGCCGGCGACGACCATCGCCACCCCGATCCACCAGAACATGAAGCCCGAGCCGGGCTCCGTCGGCTCGCCGAGACCGAGATCCACACCCTCCCGCACGAGGAAGGCGCCGAGGCCGGCAATGGCCGCGGCGGCCACCAGATCGGGAATGCGCATGGAGGCCGCCTCTTGGCGTTAGCTGCGGCGCAGGTTCAGGCGTTCCACCTGCTGGCGC
>CAZEZD010000365.1:0-3336 GCA_964516115.1 uncultured Hyphomicrobiales bacterium | reverse complement strand
ACAGCCGGGCATTCTCGACGGTCAGGTCGTCCACCAGCACGATCCGGCCGGGAAGCGTCGCCAGCGACAGGGTGATGTCGGCGTCGCGCACATGCAGCGTGTTCAGCGAGGCTTCGCCGCGCAGCAGCGGGGCGACCCTGAGTTCGCCGCGGATGCGGCCGATGCGCGCGCCGCCGCGCTCGGTCCCCACGGTCACGTCGCGCGCATCGATGCGGATCGTCGGCAGAAGCCGGATCGTCAGGTCGCCGCCGATGCGCACCGGCGTGCCGAACAGCCGGGAGGCCTCGGCCTCGATGCGCGACTTGTGGGCGTTCCAGTCGACCAGCCACGGCCCGACGAGCGCTGCAACGAGGGCGGCGATGAGGGCAATGGCGATGGCGAGCAGCGTATTCTGCAAAGGCGCGCTCCGCGGCGATGGCCGCCCCGCGAATGTAGGGGATGGGACGATCCGCCGGAAGCCTGCCGCGACGACGCGGGCTCAGCGGATCGCCGTTCCCTGCTGACCGAAGCCCCAGCCGAACCCGCCCGACGGAGCCGCCGGCTGCAACATCTGCACCGTCTCCGGCCGCGGACGGCAGACGCGCCGCGTCCAGCGCGGATCGTGGCGGGCGAGGTCGAGATGGAAGTGATCGTAGTGGAAGGCGTCGGCGCCCGGACCCAGCACCGTGGTGAAATGGTCGCAGGCGCGCACGAGGATCTCGCGCAGGAACCCGGATTCGGCGGTCTCGCCGCGCCAGTGCTGGCGGATCACGACGGTATGGCCGTTCGAGAGCACGAAAGCGAAGACGTCGAGGGCATTGCCGTAGGAGTGCTCGGACATGCGGCCCGACCGGGCGCCCCGGATGCTGCGGCAGGAATAGGATCCGGCCCGCACCTCGACGACGCTGGCGCCGAACCAGCGCTGCGCCGCCTGCTGCACCACGTTGTCGATCCAGCGGTCGACCGTCGGCACCATCTGGCAGGCGAGCGTCTGCGGGCGGCTGTAGGCGACCTGCCCGCGCGCCTGCGCGGCCACGCGCAGCGGATAATCCATGCCGCAGGTGCCCGGACCGTTGATCGTGCTGGCGCGCTGCACGTAGCGCGACATCTGCACGGCGCCCGAGGACATGCAGCGGCTCTCGAGGTCGATGCGCCACTGCTCGCGCCGCTCGTAGGCGTAGCGTCCGCAGGCGGCGAGCGTCAGCCCGGCCACGACGAAGGCCAACCATCTGAAAGCCCGTCGACCCGGGCGGTGTGTGCCGAACGCAACACTCATCGGCAATATCCGAAAATTCGGGGAATGTCCCTAACGCGGCATTCATCATGGCCGAGCCGGGTGAACAGCCTGCCAAGAAAGGCAGTGAAGAATTGGTTGACGGCCTGTCCCCGATACGGACGCTTCCCCCCCGCCGGAAGATGGCCTAGGCAGGCCGCATGACAGTCCGCTTCGACGACCCCCTGCTGCTCGACGCCCTCGGCACCCTGGCCAGCGCGGCCGGGGCGCGCATCATGGCGCATTATGGCGGCGCCGCGACTTTCAAGACCGACGGTTCCCCGGTAACCGCCGCCGACCATGCGGCCGAAGAGGTCATCTTGGCGGGACTCGCGCGGCTGCTGCCGGGCGTTCCCGTTCTCGCGGAGGAGGCCGCCGCGGCCGGCCATTGGCCTGCCTCCACGGAGCTGCTGATCGCCGTCGATCCGCTGGACGGCACCCGCGAGTTCGTCAGCCAGAACGGGGAGTTCACCGTCAATATCGGCCTGATCGCCCATGGTCGTCCAGTCGCCGGCGTCGTCGGCGCGCCGGCCCTGTCGCGGCTGTGGATCGGCGCCGGGGACCGCGCCGAGGCGATGACGCTGGTGCCCGGCGCGCCGATTGCGCAGGCCTCGGAGCGACGGCGGATCGCCACCCGTCCCCTGCCCACCTCCGGTCCGGTTGCCCTCGTCAGCCGCTCCCATCCCGACGCGGCGAGCGAGGCCTACTACGTCGAGCGCGGCATTGCAGAACGGCGCCCGGTGGGCTCGTCGCTCAAATACACGCTGATCGCCCAGGGCGAGGCCGATGTCAGCGTGCGCTTCGCCTCGATCACCGAATGGGACATCGCGGCGGCCCATGCCGTGCTGGCCGCAGCCGGCGGCTTCATGACCCGGCCGGACGGCGAACCCCTCGTCTATGGGCGCGCCGACCGCAAGTTCCGCACCGATCACTTCATTGCCTGCAGCGGCGCGTTTGCCGCCAGCGGACGGCGTTGAATCCGGCAGGCCAGGCGGTCGCGGTCGCAAATTGTTGATCCTCGTCAACGATCGTGCCGAGCGGCGCGGCGCGCAGAGGCGCGGACCAGCAGCCCTTAAGCTGATTGGATGAGACAACAAATCTCCCCATCTAGAGCGATTCCAATCAACTCATTGGACTCGTTCCAATCTTTCTCCACCATCTTGTTGCGAAATCTGCCGCGACTATGATGCGCCCGATTGGTTTCGCGAAGTCCGCGCATCGACTTGAGAGATGTCCCGTAGGCCGGGACGACTGGTGGAGACCCCTATGACTGCCTCGCCCACCCGCCGCGCCCTCCTTGGTGGCGCCGCCCTTCTCCTCGCCTCCCCGGCGCTCCTGAAGGCCCAGACGCGGACCCTGAACCTCTACTCCTCGCGCCACTACGACACCGACGAGGCTCTCTATTCGGACTTCACCCGGCAGACCGGCATTGCCATCAACCGCGTCGAGGCCGGCGAGGATCCGCTGCTGGCGCGCATGCAGAGCGAGGGCGCCAATTCCCCCGCCGACGTGCTGATCACGGTCGATGCCGGCCGCATCGAGAAGGCACAGGGCCTCGGCCTGTTGCAGCCCTTCGCCTCCGAGGCCCTTGCCAGCCGCATTCCGGCGAACCTGCGCGACCCCGACGGCAACTGGTTCGGCTTCTCGACGCGGGCCCGCGTGCTGCTGATCGCCAAGGACAAGGTGGCCGAGGGCGCCATCCGGACCTACGAGGATCTCGCCGACCCGAAATGGAAGGGCAAGGTGCTGATCCGTTCCTCCACCAATGTCTACAACCAGTCGCTGACCGGCGCGATGCTGGCGGCCCTCGGCCCGGAGAAGACGGAAGCCTGGGCGCGCGGAGTCGTCGCCAACATGGCCCGCCCGCCGCGCGGCGGCGACACCGACCAGATCAAGGCGGCCGCCGCCGGAGAAGGCGATATCGCGGTCGCCAACACCTACTATTTCGGCCGCCTGTCGAAGTCGACGAAGCCGGAGGACAAGGCAGTGGTGGAGAAGCTGCGCGTTGTCTTCCCGAACCAGGGCGACCGCGGCACGCATGTGAACATCTCGGCGGCCGGCATTGCCCGCCACGCGAAGAACGT
>CAZEZD010000364.1:0-3336 GCA_964516115.1 uncultured Hyphomicrobiales bacterium | reverse complement strand
ACGACATGGGCATGGTGATGGACATCTCCGACCATGTCTGCGTGCTCAATTTCGGCCGCCGCATCGCCGCCGGCACGCCTGCGGAAGTGCGCGCCAATCCCGATGTGATCAAGGCCTATCTCGGCGCCGGAGCGGAACCGCCGCGCGCGCCGATCGGCGAGGTGGCATGATGGCCGTGGAATTCGTCGACATCGTCGAAACGAGCCTCGCCGGCCTCGGCACGGGATCGCTGATGGCGCTCACCGGGGTCGCCTTCGTCATCATCTACAAGGCCACCAAGGTCATCAATCTCGCCATCGGCGAGATGCTGATGATCGGCGCCTTCGTCTTCTACGGCTTTTCGGCGGGGCTTTCCCTGCCGATCTGGGCCTCGGTGCCGCTGACGCTGGCGGTGGCCGCGGTCATCGGCGGGCTCATCGAGCGGACCATGATACGTCCCCTGCTGAAGGACAATCCGGTCTCGGTCTTCATGGTGACGATCGGCCTCACCTCGGTGCTGATCGGCGTCGTCGAGCTGATCTGGTCGGCCGAGCCGCGCCGCCTGCCGGAGTTCCTGCCCTCGCAGCCGATCATCATCGCCGATGCCTTCATCGCCTCGAAGACGGCCTATTCCTTCCTGATCGCCGCGGCCGCCATGGCGGTGCTGATCACGGTCTTCTCCTTCTGGCGCGGCGGCATCGCCCTGCGCGCCACGGCGACCGACCGCGCTGCGGCCTCATCCGTCGGCATCGACGTGCCCGGCGTCTTCTCCTTCTCCTGGATGCTCGCCGCCGTCGTCGCCGCGCTCGCCGGCATCCTCGTCGGCTCGGTCGGCGGCATCTCCTCGGCCATGGGCCTGTTCGGTCTGTCGGTCTTCGTCGTGGTGATCGTCGGCGGGCTCGATTCGATCCTCGGGGCGCTCATCGCCGGCCTCTTCATCGGCTGGCTCGAGGCGATGGTCGGGCGCTTCCTCGGCGGCGAGTTCAAGCTCCTCGCCACCTTCTCCATCCTGCTGGTCGTGCTGGTCGTCAGGCCCTACGGGCTGTTCGGCACCCACGAGATCGAGAGGCTCTGAGCATGCCGCGGAAAAGTGGGAACCGGTTTTCCGGCAACGGCATGCGGGGGGCCTTCTGATGCGCGTCGGCACCGCCAAGGAGAGCTATGCGGCCGACCAGGGCCTGTTCAAGACCGACACGCAGAAGGTCTGGTTCGCCCTGCTGCTGGCCGCCCTCGTCCTCTATCCGCTGCACGGCTCCAACTACTGGATGTTCCTCGCCGTGCTGGTGATGATCAATGTCATCTCCACCACCGGCCTCAACGTCCTCACCGGCTATACCGGCCAGGTCAGCCTCGGCCACGCCGCCTTCATGGCGGTCGGGGCCTACACGGTCGCCTTCTTCGACGGCCGCTTCGGCACGCCGGTGCTGCTCAATCTCGTCCTGGCCGGCGCGGTGGCGGCCGGCATCGGCTATTTCGTCGGCCTGCCCTCGCTGCGCATCAAGGGCCTCTATCTCGCCATCGCGACGCTGGCGGCCTCGGTCATCCTCGGCTTCGTCTTCCTCAACTGGACGCCGGTGACCGGGGGCCTCAGGGGCTTGAACGTCCCGACCGCCCGCATTGCCGGGATCGAGCTGGCGACGCCGGACCGTCTCTACTGGCTGGTCATGCCGATCACCGTCGTCATGGTGCTGGCGGCGAAGAACCTGTTCCGCACCCGCGTCGGGCGCGCCTTCATCGCCATCCGCGACCGCGACATCTCCGCGGAGATCATCGGCATCTCGCTCTTCAAGTACAAGCTGATGAGCTTTGCCATCTCCTCCTTCTATGCGGGGGTCGCGGGCGGTCTCTGGGCCTATCTCTTCCGCGTCGTCACGCCTGAGAGCTTCCCGGCGCTCGCCTCCATCTTCTTCCTGGCCGCCGTCATCGTCGGCGGCGCGGGCACCATCATCGGCGGCATCTTCGGCGCCGTGTTCATGACCCTCATCCCGGAGTTCCTGAAGCTCGCCGCCACCGGCGTCGTGCCCTGGTTCCCGGATGCGCCGATCTACCTCGCCCCCATCCGCAACATCATCTTCGGACTGCTCATCATCGGCTTCCTCATCTTCGAACCCATGGGGCTCGCGGAGATGTGGCGCAGGACGCGCCGCTACTTCGCCCTCTGGCCGTTCAGGACGTGAGCCCAAGAGACATAACCGCCACCAAGGCGGGCCCAGCACCCTCAAGGAGACACCCATGACCCGACTGTCCCGCCGTGCATTCCATCAGCTCGGCCTCGGCGCCGCCCTCGTCTCGACGGCCAGCGGCCGCGCCTTCGCCCAGGCTCCCGAGCTCGTCATCGGCGCCGCCAATCCGATGTCCGGCGTCTTCGCCTTCGCCGGCGTCGAGGGCTTCGAGGGTGGCCGCGACCACTTCGAGTTCGTCAACAAGAACGGCGGCGTCGCCGGCCGCCGCATCCGCTACGTCAACGAGGATTCCGGCTACCGGGTCGACAATGCGGTCGCCATCTTCACCCGCATCACCTCGCAGCATCAGACGCCGGTGTTCTTCGGCGACTCCACCGGCTTCCAGAAGGCCATCAATCCGGAGCTGAACCGCCGCGGCACCACCGTCATGGCCGGCGCCTCCTTCGCCTCCGAGATCGACAATCCGCAGGCCTTCCCGAACCAGTGGATCCCCGGCCCGAACTACTCCGACCAGATGCGCGTGCTGCTGCGCTACATCGCCAGCCAGAAGAAGGGCGCCTCCGTCGTCTTCGTCCACTCGGACACCGAGTTCGGCCGTGACCCGATCGCCGCCGGCGAGGCCGAGGCCAAGCGCCTCGAACTCAACCTTGTCGAGAAGATCGTGACCCAGCCGGGTTCGGTCGACGTGTCGGGCGACGTGCTGAAGATCCGCCGCCGCAACCCCGACTTCGTCATCTTCCACGGCTACGTGCTGCAGCCGATCCCGGAGTTCATGGCGCAGGCCCGCCAGGCCGGCATGACCTCGAAGTTCATGGGCACCTTCTACTCCACCGACACGGTTCTCATGAACCGCGCCGGCGCCGCCGCCGACGGCTACATGGGCGTTTCCTGCTACAACTTCGATGCGAACGCCAAGGGCGTCCAGATCGAGGCGATTCGCGCCGCCAATGTCGGCAAGACCCGCACCCACGCCTATTACCAGGGCTGGACCAACGCCATGCTGGCCATCGAGGTGCTGCGCCGCACGCTCGCCGCCAACGAGGAGCTCAACGCGGTCAACATGATGAAGCATGCCCGCGCGCTGAAGAACTACGACACCGGCGGCGTCTTCGGCGTTCCGATCTCCATGGTCGGTAACTCCTTCCCGCACGGCCGCGTCTACTAGTTCAGCGCC
>CAZEZD010000363.1:0-3370 GCA_964516115.1 uncultured Hyphomicrobiales bacterium | reverse complement strand
TCGCCCATGTCGACACGCGGCGCATCGCCCGCATCGACGAGGCCTACCGCTTCCTCGTGGAGGAGGTTGAGGCGGCGGAGGGGCTGTTTCTCTGAGCCGCCGGTCAGGCCGGCGGCCCGGTGCCCGTATCGAGATCGAGCGCCGCGGCGACCCTCGCACTGGCGGGATGGGCGACGACGTCGCGCGGCGCGCCCACCTGCAGGATCTCGCCCCGGTCGATCACTGCGAGCCGGTCGGCAAGGCCGGTGGCTTCGGCAAGATCATGCGTCACCAGCACGATGGGCACGCGGATGGCCGTGCGGATCGCGGCGAGTTCGGCATGCAGCTCGCGGCGCACGCGGCGGTCGACGGCGGAGAAGGGTTCGTCGAGCAGCAGCACCTGCGGCTCGCGGGCGAGCGCCCGGGCGAGCGCGACGCGCTGCTGCTGGCCGCCTGAAAGCTCGGCGGGATAGCGCTGTTCCAGCCCGTCGAGATGGACGAGGGCGAGGAGCCGCCGCGCCTCGTCCGGCCGCTCCCCAGCCGGCCGGTGCCCCATGGCGGCCGCGACATTGGCGAGGGCGGTCATGTGCGGAAACAGCGCGTAGTGCTGGAAGACGAGGCCGGCGCGCCGCCGGTGCGGCAGCAGGGCGATGCTTTTCGCCGTGTCGAGCCAGGTCTCGCCCCCGCACAGGACCCTGCCCGCCTCGGGGTGATAAAGCCCGGCGATGGCGCGCAGCACGGTGGTCTTGCCGCTGCCCGAGGGGCCGACCAGGGCCAGCATTTCGCCGGCGGCACAGGACAGCGACACGTTCAGCGGAATGGGCGCCACCTGTCGCAGCGCGACGATCAGGTCGTCTTCAGCCATGCCGGCGGACCATGCGGCCGGAGAGCAGCGAGGTGGTGGCGAGCGCCGCCACCGAGACCACCACGAGCACCGCCGACATCACATGGGCCGCCGCATCGTCGAAGGCCTGCACGCGATCGTAGATGGCGATGGAGAGCGTGCGCGTCTCGCCCGGCAGCGAACCGCCGACCATCAGCACCACGCCGAACTCGCCCAGCGTATGGGCGAAGGTGAGGACGAGGCCGGTCACGATGCCCGGCCAGGCGAGCGGCAGGTCGATGCGCCGCATCACCGTCCATGGCGTCATGCCCGACACCGCCGCAGCCTCGCGCACCTCGACGGGGATCGCCCGGAAGGCCTGCACCATCGGCTGGATGGCGAAGGGCAGGTTGGCGATGACCGAGGCGACGAGCAGGGCCTCGAAATGGAAGACGAGTTGTCGGCCGACCAGCGCCTGCCAGAGCTGGCCGACGGGGGAGGCCGCCCCCAGTCCGACCAGCAGGTAGTAGCCGAGGACGGTGGGCGGCAGCACCAGCGGCAGGGCGATGAGCGCCTCGACCACCCCCTGTCCGCGAAACGGATGGAAGGCGAGGCGCCGCGCCAGGACGAAGCCGATCGGCAGCAGGATGAGGACCGTCGCCACGCCGAGCTTCAGCGACAGGGTGAGGGCGACCCAGTCCATCGGGTGTCAGGACTGTTCGCCGGCGATGAGGAAGCCGTGCCGGCGGAAGATCACCCGCGCCTCCGGACTGCGGAGATAGTCGAAGAACTCCCGCGCGACAGGCCCGGCCGTCTTCATCAGGGCCATGCGCTGGCGGAGCGGCAGATGCCATTCGGCCGGAACGAGAGCGAAGCTGCCGAGCGCCCGGACCTGCGGCGCCAGCACCAGCGAATAGGCCACGAGCCCGCCCTGCGCCGAGCCGCTGGTGGCGAAGCGCACGGCCTGGGCGATGTCCTCGCCGATGGCAAGCCGCCCCTGCAACGGCTCCCACAGGCCCTGCCCTTTCAGCACCTGTTCGGCGGCCCGGCCATAGGGAGCGTGTTCCGGACTGGCGATGGCGAAACGCTTGACGCGGCCGTCAAGGAGCCCCGCCCGCAGGTCGGCCAGCGCCGCGTCGGCCTTCAGCGGCGAGCCATTCGGGACGAAGAGGGCGAGGCGCCCCTCGGCATAGACATCGCCGCGGTCAGCGGCGAGACCGGCATCGTCGAGCTGGAAGATGAAACCCTCGTCGGCGGAGAGAAAGAGCTGGAATGGAGCGCCCTGCCGGATCTGCCGGGTGAAGTTGCCGGAAGCGCCGTAGACCACCGACACCTCCCTGCCCGTCGCCTCCCGGAAGGCCGGGACCAGTTCGTCCATCGCCGTCTTGGCGCTGGCGGCAACCGCGATCTGCGGTGTCTGCGCCATGGCGGGGGCGGCGAGCGCGACGGCGATGCCGGCTACCATCAGGCAGCGGCGGAGGTGATCGACCCAAGCCATCGCGCGCTCCAGCGATATTTCCAATTGGCTATATCGCTGGCATTGACGCGCCTGTCAATCGGCGGGCGGACGGAACAGCCCCAGGAGCGTCGCGATCTCCGCGGCACTGTCGCGGCGCAGCCTATCCTCCATCGCGCGGAAGGCCGACAGAACGGCAAGGCCCGCCCCGGTCAGTTCCGCGCCGCCACCGGCCCGGCCGCCCTTGGTCGAGGTCACCAGCGGCGCGACGAACATGGCGTTCATCGTCTCGACCAGCATCCAGGCGCGCTTGTAGCTCATGCCCATGCGCCGGCCGGCGGCGGCGATGGAGCCGGTGTCGCGGATGCCCTCGAGCAGGTCGGCCTTGCCCGGACCGAGCCTGACGCCCGGGGCGAAATCGACGCGCAGGGTGATGAGGGGTGTGGTGGCCAAGGCTGTTCCGTTTCGTGAAGCCGCGATCCGCCGAGCCTAGCGGCGGCGCGCCCTCATGTCAGCCAGCCGGAAAGAGAAGAGCCCGGCGCCCACGGGGGCGGACCCGAGGGCACCGGGCTCCCGCGCCGTCCCGGGGCTTTGGGACCCCGGGAGGCGTGTCGGGTCTATTCGGCCGCGACGCGGATGGGCCGCTGCGGCTCGCCGGGCGGCGCGGCATCGGCAGGCAGGAGCAGCGGCGGCGCGCCGTGTCCCGCGTGTCCGGCCCCGGCCTCGTCCGCTTCGTCGGCAGGTCCGACGAAGCGGCCGAAGATCCATCCGAAGACGCGGCCGACATCGTCCATCACCGTGTAGAAAGACGGCACGAAGACGAGGCTGAGCATGGTCGAGACGATCAGGCCGCCGATCACCGCGATGGCCATCGGGGCGCGGAACTCGCCGCCGTCGCCGGAGCCGAGCGCCGGCGGAATCATGCCGGCTCCCATCGCAAGCGTCGTCATGATGATCGGGCGGGCGCGCTTGCGGCCGGCATCGAGAATGGCCTCGCGGCGCGGCATGCCCTCGCGCGACTTCTCGACGGCGAAGTCGACCAGCATGATGGCGTTCTTCGTGACGATGCCCATCAGCATGAGGATGCCGATGACCACCGGCATGGAGATGGC
>CAZEZD010000362.1:0-3382 GCA_964516115.1 uncultured Hyphomicrobiales bacterium | reverse complement strand
GTGGCCATGACGGCCGAGCCGAAGATCGACGGCCTGTCCTGCTCGCTGCGCTATGTGGACGGCCGGCTCGCGGTGGCCGCGACACGCGGTGACGGCGCCGTCGGCGAGGACGTCACCGCCAACATCCGCACCATCGGCGAGATCCCTCAGGCGCTGAACGGCGCGCCGGACGTTCTTGAGGTGCGCGGCGAGGTCTATCTCAGCCATGAGGATTTCCGCCGCATCAACGCGCGGCAGGAGGAGAGGGGGCTGCCGCCCTTCGCCAACCCGCGCAATGCCGCCGCCGGCTCGCTGCGCCAGCTCGACCCGGAGATCACCCGCCAGAGGCCCCTGCGCTTCTTCGCCTATTCCTGGGGCGAGATCGCCCCCGCCCGGCCGCGCGACACCCAGTCTGGCATGGTCGACTGGTTCCGCGACCTCGGCTTCCCCACCAACCCGCTCACCGTCGTCTGCGACAGCGCCGAGGACCTCCTCGCCCATTACCGGATGATCGGCGAGAGGCGCGCCACGCTCGGTTATGACATCGACGGTGTCGTCTACAAGGTCGACAGCCTCGACCTGCAGGCCCGCCTCGGCTTCGTCTCGCGCTCGCCGCGCTGGGCCATCGCCCACAAGTTCGCGGCGGAGAAGGCGACCACCCTCCTCGACGCCATCGACACCCAGGTGGGGCGTACCGGCGCGCTGACCCCCGTCGCCAAGCTGCGACCGGTGACCGTCGGGGGCGTCGTCGTCTCCAACGCCACGCTGCACAACGAGGACTACATCAGGGGCATCGGCACCGACGGCACCCGCTTCCGCGAGCACGACATCCGCGTCGGCGACACCGTCGTCGTCCAGCGCGCCGGCGACGTCATCCCGCAGGTGCTCGACGTCGTCATCGACAAGCGCCCGGCGGATGCGAAGCCCTATGGCTTCCCGGCGACCTGCCCGGCCTGCGGCAGCCCGGCGCTGCGGGAGGAGGGCGAGGCTGTCAGGCGCTGCACCGGCGGCTTCGCCTGTCCGGCACAGGCGGTGGAGCGGCTGCGCCACGTCGTCTCGCGCCGCGTCCTCGACATCGAGGGGCTGGGGGCCGAGCGGCTGCCCTTCTTCTTTGAGGACCCGGATCTGCCGATCCGCGAGCCGGCCGACATCTTCACCCTCGCCCGGCGCGATGCGGCGAACCTGAAGAAGCTGAAGGACAAGGAGGGCTTCGGCGCCCTCTCGGCGAAGAACCTGTTCGATGCCATCGAGGCGAGCCGCACCGTGCCGCTGGACCGCCTCATCGCCGCGCTCGGCATCCGCCATGTCGGCGAGACGACGGCCCGCGTCCTCGCCCGCGCCTATGGCACCTGGCAGGCCTTCCACGACGCCGCGGTGCGCCTCGCCGAGGGCGACGCGGAGACTCGCGCCGAACTCGATTCGCTCGACCAGATCGGCGACGCCGTAATCGACGCCTTGGCGGCCTATTTCGCCGAGCCACGCAACCGCGCCATGGTCGAGCGCCTCGTGGCCGAACTGACCGTGCAGGAGGCCGAGAAGCCGAAGTCCGATACGCCCGTCGCCGGCAAGACCGTGGTCTTCACCGGCGCGCTTGAGAAGATGACGCGCGACGAGGCCAAGGCCATGGCCGAGCGCCTCGGGGCGAAGGTCGCGGGCTCCGTTTCGAAGAAGACCGACTACGTCGTGGCCGGTCCCGGAGCGGGCTCCAAGCTCGACAAGGCGCGGGAGTTCGGGGTCACGGTAATGACCGAGGACGAGTGGTTCGATTTTGTGAAATAACGTTGCGAATCCAGCCCGTTAACGGACAGTTTCGACAAGGCATGCAGAAAATGCAGGGCAGATTGTGCATTGCACAATCTACTCATTTTGCTGCGACGCAACAAAATAGGGAAGTCGAAAGGGAGGAAGCCTCGAGGTCGTCCACTCTTTCAGAGGAGAGACCACCATGGCTACCATTGCGCTCGACAAGATCGCTTCCGCCGCCCCGGCCGAACAGGCTCCGGGCAAGCCCGGCTTCTGGCGTTCCATCTACGATGCCATCATCGAGGCCCAGGAACTGCGCGCCGCCACCTATGTGAACGGCTATCTGGCCCATCTGTCGGACGAGGAACTCGCTCGGCACGGCATGACGCGCGACCAGATGGTTCGTCGCACCCGCTCCATGATGTCGACCATCTGACGGCTCGTCATCCCTGAAGTCCCCCGACAGGGCCGGTCCTGCCTCCCGCAGGGTCGG
The DNA here is from genome assembly GCA_964516115.1 of uncultured Hyphomicrobiales bacterium. Classification (GTDB taxonomy): domain Bacteria; phylum Pseudomonadota; class Alphaproteobacteria; order Rhizobiales; family Phreatobacteraceae; genus Phreatobacter. Next base: position 1,167 of record CAZEZD010000362.1, on the reverse strand, counting down.
CCGTCGGCGTCGCTTCGACCGTTCGCACCCATGCCCTGAGGGAGGGCGCCATGTTCTTCGCTTCCATCGCCCGTCTGTTCAACGAAATCACCCGACGCCGCGCCGAGCGCATGGCGCGCGAGGCCGCCACCGTGGTCTCCGCCGACGAACTGCGCCGCGCCGGCATCCTGACGACCCTCGGCGGCTCCTACACGCTGCCCTTCGCCCGCTGAGGCGCCGGCATCAGGCCGGCTTGCGCCGGATGCCGATGACCTGACCGACGCCCTCCGGTCGCGGCCGGTCGGCGGTCGTGGCGTACCAGGCCTCCAGCCGCGCCATGATGTCGTCGGGGAACGGCGCCGGCCTGCGCGTCGCCATGTCCATGTGGATCGAGATCGATTCCATGGTGGCCGACAGCCAGCGCTCCTTCGCGTGCACCAGCTCCATCCAGTAGTGGATGCGCTTGGGGTCGAGGTCGAGGACCCGCAGGCGCATCTGCACCTCATCGCCGAGATGCACCTCGCGCAGGTAGCGCACATGGGCCTCCAGCGCGAAGAAGCTCATGTTGCGCGTGCGGATGTAGGTCTCCGACAGGCCGATCTTCTCGAACAGCACGTCCAGCCCCTCGTCGAACAGCTTGACGTAGAAGGCGACGTTCACATGGCCATTGTAGTCGATCATCTCCGGCCGGACGGCCATCGGCGGGGTGATCGCAAGGCCCGTGTCGGGGCAGAGGTCGAACGTGGTCATGATCTCCGATTAGCGAATGGCTCAGGGGCCGGCAATCGGGCCGGGCGGGGGAGGGGGCTGCGCTGCGGCCGATCGCGCCTGCGGACGGATTGCCTTCCGCGTCGGCGGGCCTAATCTCCGCGTCCCATCTCCGGTGCGCCGCCGCCGGACAGCGATGCCAGGATCTGCCATGCCCGCCACCCGCACCCGCCCCGACCGCGCAACGCTCGATGCCGTCATCGGCCAACTGCAGGCGCGCTTCGGCAACCGCGCGGTGACCTCGCAGGCCGTGCGGCAGCAGCACGCCCACACCCTCACCTGGATCGAGAACCAGCCGCCGGACGTCGTCGTCTTCGCCGAGAGCGCCGACGACTGCGTTCAGGTGATGAAAATCGCCGCGGCCCATGACGTGCCGGTCATTCCCTTCGGCACCGGCTCCTCCCTGGAAGGCCACGTCAA